>JAYUBJ010000653.1:0-3309 GCA_043740915.1 Verrucomicrobiota bacterium | reverse complement strand
GGAGCGACAGCACGATCATGTATCAGGGCAATCGGGTGCAAATCGGCGCTGCCTTCCAGAGCGCGCAGCATGGGGAGAGCGTGCCGTTGAAAATCTGGCGGCAAGGCCACGCGATGGAGGTGTCGCTGCCGGTCTTCACGTACGAAGGCGAGCGGACCGTCGGCAACCAATACGATGTGTTGCCGCGGTATTTCGTTTATGGCGGGCTGGTGTTCACAACGTTGAGCCTGGATTATTTAAAAACGTTCGGACGCAACTGGTCGGACTCCGCGAGCACGGAAATTGTGTACGATCTCTTTTACCGGCGCCACGAAGCACCGGGGACGCTGCGTGCGGAGCCGGTGGTGCTCGCCGCGATTCTCCCTCACCAGGTGAACGCCAATTTCAAAAACCAAAGCCGCGCCCTGGTGGACAAGATCAACGGCATCCGCATCGAAAAACTGGAGGACGTGATCCGCGCGTTTGAATCGAACACCAACGCCCAGCACATCATCGAGTTCCTGCCCAAGGGCATTTTCGAATGCCTGGAGCGCAACGAAGTGGAGCAGTCCAATCCGCAAATCCTAAAAACCTACGGAGTTCCCCAAGACCGGCGTTTATGAAATATCTTCCCCCACTCCTGGCCGCCATTCTGTTGCTCGCGGAATCCGGCGTTCCGGCCGCGCAGCCGAAAAACAAATCCGCGGGCAAAGACTGGGAGCGCTCGCTGGTGCTGCTGGAAGTGAACCGCAAGCAGTACGACTACCAGCAACCGTGGGCCAAACGCAGCGCCAGCGCCCAAAAAACTGGCGTGGTGGTCGGCCCGCGGGAAGTCCTCACCACGGCGGAGGACATGTCCGACCGCACGTTACTGCGCCTCCAGAAAGACGGCCGCGGCAAATGGTGGAACGCGTCCGTCACTTGGATCGATTACCACGCCAATCTCGCGCTGGTCACCACGGACGACCCGGCGTTTTGGCAGAACCTCAGGCCCGTCGAGTTTTCCGACGCGGCCCTGAGCAAGGACCATCTGGAAATCGTGCGCTGGCGCAACGGCAACGTGGAGCGGCGCAAGGCGGAATTCACCCAGTTCACGGTGGACGACGGCCGGTTGTCATTTGTCTCACATCTGCAATTGGAATTAAGCTCCGAGATTGTCGGCATCGGCAAGGCCGAGCCGGTCATCGCGGGCAAGAAAGTCATCGGACTGACCAGCACCCAGACGGGAGGCAACTGCCGGGCCATCCCGGCGTCGTTCATCCGCCCGATTCTCGAAGCGCGCAAGAAATCCAGCTATCACGGTCTGGCTTATTTCCCGTTCGTGTGGCAGCCCGCCGAAAATCCCAGCACGCACAAATTCCTTAAGTGGCCGGGCGAACCGCGCGGCGTGCTGGTCATCGACGTGCCGGCGACGCCGGGCGAGCCGCCGCTCCTAAAAACGCGCGACATCATTTTGAAAGTGGACGGCTTCGATATTGATACGCAGGGCTACTATCAGGATCCGGATTACGGCCGGTTGATCCTGGAAAATCTCTCGACCCGCCGGAAATTTGCCGGGGATGAAGTGAAGTTGAAAGTCTGGCGCGACGGCGCGGCGCTCGACGTGAATTACCCGCTGCCCAAGGCCGAGTATTCCACCAAGCTGTTGCCCGACCAGACGTTTGATCAGGAGCCGGAATACCTGATCGCCGGCGGACTCCTGTTTCAACCCCTGTCCGGCGCCTACCTGCGCAGTTGGGGACCGGACTGGAAGCGCAGCGCCCCCTTCCGCCTGACATTTTACAACAACGACGCCCCCACGAAAGAACGCCCGGCGCTCCTGCTGCTGTCTGCGGTCCTGCCGGATGTTTACAACCTGGGTTATCAGGACAGCCGGACCCTCGTGGTGGACAAGGTCAACGGCCAAAAAGTAAGCCGCCTTCCGGATCTGCAGCAGGCATTGCAAAAACCGGTCGATGGCTTTCACGTCATCGAGTTCGCGCGCGGTGATTCCCTCCACCGGATCGTCCTCGACGCCGACAAACTCGAAACGGCGACCCGCCGCGTGCTCCAACGGTTCGGCATTCCCCGGGACCACGTCTTCACGCCGCAACCCAAAGCCCCCGCTCCGGGGACCACGGCGAGTCGGTGAGTTGTTTAGGTTGCTCACCTATGTCACGCAGCGTTCACACCTCTCGCCCGAAGTTCAGGAAGACATTTTGAAACGATTACTCAAGCGATGAGGAACGATCCCGCGTACTCGGCAAAATTATCGACGAGATCGGACTCAAGCGGGCGATGAAGGCGAATGCCCGCCTGAACAAACAATCTCAGAAGCTTGGCGTGAAACATTCAATGGTTTATTTGGAGCAGCGTTCCGCAACTTCAAGGCGGACGCCACCAAGTAAAGTTGCGAAGCAAAATTCTATGACTGGCAGACGGTCGGTGGCACCGATGATGTCATGCGGTTGGTCGATTGCCTGGAGCGAGCTGACATTCCGTGGTGCGCCATTGGTGGGGTCGCGGTCAATCACTGGGCGGCCGAGCCGATGGTGACTCAAAATTTTGATTTTGTGGTCGCCACCGAGGCCATCGACCGGGCGGTGGATCTGCTCACCGAAGCCGGATTCCAAGCTGAAAGATTCCAATGGTCAATCAATTTCAAGGGACAATCCAGAGTCAGCCTCCAACTGAGCACGGAAGATTTCTATCGTGACATCCCGGACCGATCTGTTCCGGCTGATGTGCACGGCATCTTGCTGAGAGTTGCCTCGCTGGAGGACACCCTGAATGGGAAGATCAAGGCGTGGATCGATTCAGCGCGACGCCAGAGCAAACGAATCAAGGATCTGGGTGCTGACTCCACAGATGAGCCAGTCGCCGAACGGAGGCATCTGGCGGAGCAATATTGCCGGTCGTGACTTGGTGCGCCCGTCAGCCTGTGGAAGCGGCGTCAGTGCAACATCGCCCTCGGTCATGGTCGGAGGTCGGCCAGCGTGTATTCCGGTTCGTCGTCGCCAAAAGCACGGGCGAGACTCTGCGCACTGAGAGCGGCCCACTGGTCGCGCTCAAGGTCAGGCTCGGGCGTGCCCGGAGAAAGCACGGTTACGGCCAGCGGAGTGTTCGGTGGCAGCTCGAACGGCTCGTCGAGCACGATGTGCTCCCCGTCATAGTGGGCTTTGAGAGTCACGGATGGCATGGAAGACGACTACTCTTTCGCGGCGTTCCGGGCAAGCGGGAAAATGAATCATGTCCATTACAAGTGCGCGCGAAGGATGGTTTGTTCAAAACTTTTCGATCTCGGGCCAGAGCGGTTTCAAATCGGCATCCGCCAGCGCCAGCGCCTTGATT
>JAYUBJ010000652.1:0-3316 GCA_043740915.1 Verrucomicrobiota bacterium | reverse complement strand
CGTAGGACAGGCGTCGCGCCGGTCTCCCTGATCTTCTTCAGGACCAGACAGGTGCGACGCCTGTCCTACGCGCACCGCCATGAACCCGATGTCATTCGTATCCGCCACCGTGTCCACCGCGCCCCCCCCCTCGAAGGCGACATTGAATTTGCGCGGCAGATTATAGAGGTCGCGGTGATTCAGAATGTAGTGGTGCAGCGCGTGGGCGAACGGCCGCGTGTCCATCAACTCCTGCGGATCAAAACCCGCCGTGGGTGAGGCAGTGATATTCCGCACGTTGTCCACGCCGCTCCCCTTGGACGTGAGTCCGAGGCTCTGCAACTTCGTGAGCACGTCCACCAGATGCTTCGGCTTGAGCTCGCGAATCTGGAGGTTCGATCGCGTCGTCACCGCCGACCGGCCGTTGCCCCACGCGTCCGCGATGTCCGCCAGCCCGCGCAATTGCGCGGAGGTGAGCTCGCCGGCGGGGATGCGGCAGCGCAACATGAAACTGTTTTGCGCCGGGGCGACGTAGAACAACCCGTGATAGCGGAACCGAAACGTGTCCGCTTCATCCGGAAACTTGTTCGCTTCCGCATGCTGGAGCAAACGGTCCCACGCATCGAGGCCGTGCAGCTCCCGCTTCCACAATTCCTGCTTCGTCACATCGGCGAGCGGCGTGCCGCAGATGGTTTCCGCCGCGGGTGCGGCGAGATTTGCCTGGCCCGGGCCGGGCGTGGCGGTCAACTGGCCGTCGCCGTTCTCTCCCACGAATGGCGACCACCCGCGCGTAGCGACCCCGGCCAGGAAACCTTGAAGATATTCCTTCTGCACGGCTGAGAATTCGCCGTTGGGCATGGAGGCGGGCGGCGCCAACGGCTCGGGAGTCAGCGCGGCGCTCATGAGTGGACTCCCTTTGGTTGGATGCGCTCGAGGCGCACGGCGCAATACTTGTAGCTGGGCTGGCGCGAATGCGGGTCAAACTGGCCAAGCGTGAGCTGATTGGTCACGTCGTAATGCATCGGGATGAACAGGTTTCCCGGCAACACCGTGGGCGCGACCACGGCCGTGCATTCGATCCGCGCGCGGCGCGAACTGATCGCCACCGTCGAGTTCAGCTCGATGCGCAAGCGCTCTGCGTCGGCCGGATGGATTTCCACATATGGATTCGCCGGATAAAGCGTGCGCAGCACGGCGGACTTACCCGTGCGCGTGTTCGTGTGCCACTGCGCGCTCGTGCCGCGACCGGTCAGTAGGACGAACGGATAGGCCTCGTCCACCGGTTCGGCGACGGGGCGCGGCGCATCGAAGAGGAACCTCGCTTTGCGGTCGGGCGTGAAAAATTGTCCGTCCGCGAACAAGCGACGCTCTTGGAGTGGGGAGTGCGGAGTGGGGAGTGCGGAATTATCCGAACCGGACGTCAGGTCTTCATTCCGCATTCCGAATTCCGCGTTCCGCGCTTCCGGGAAGGGCCACTGAATTCCACCGCACGCATCGAGATGCCGGTAGTCCTCGATGCCCGTGATGTCGCAGGGCTGGCCGGCGGAAAGGCGTTTCAGAATTTGGAAGACCGATTGCGGCGAAGTCCATTGCGTAAACATCTCTGCGCAGCCCCAGTATTCCGCGACGAGCCGGAAGATGTTGAAATCGCTCAACGCCGATCCGGGCGCGCGCGACACTTTTTTCACGTGGCCGAAGCGCCGCTCGCTGTTGATGAACGTGCCTTCTTTCTCGCCCCAACCGGCGGCGGGCAAAATCAAATCCGCGTGCCGCGCGGTGTCCGTGGTGGAATAGAGATCCTGCACGACCAGGAATTCGAGCCGGTCGAGCGCGCCGTTCGCCCGGGCGGAATCAATCCACGAATGCGCCGTGTTGGTGGCGACGACCCACAGCCCTTTTATTTTTCCTTCGGCGACTCCGTCCAAAATCTGGTCGTAGGCCAACGAGTTCTTGGCGGGAATTCTTCCCGGGGCGAGGTGCAACAGGCGCGAAATATCCGCGCGATGTTCGGCGTTCGTGAAATCGCGTCCGCCCAACATGCCCGAGGCATTCGCGAACAGGCGTGACCCCATCGCGTTGCATTGGCCGGTGACGCTGTTGGGGCCCGTGCCGGGTCGGCCGATGTTCCCAGTCATGAGCGCAAGATTGATGACGGCTTGGGCCGTGCGCGTGGCTTCATGGCTCTGGTTTACCCCCATCGTCCACCAGAAACTCACGGCCTTGCCCGTGCCAATGGTTTTGGCGCAGCGACGGAGTTGTCCCACGGTGAGGCCGGTTTCCGCCGCGACCTTTTCGGGGGTAAACGGCCGGACGAACGCTTCAAATTCCGCGAAACCAGTGGTGTGCTGCTCGATGAACTCGCGCTTAACCCAGCCGTTTCGAATGAGCAAATTCGCGATGCCGTAAAGCAGCGTGAGATCCGATTTGGGCGCGAGGGCCAGATGTTGCGTGGCGTTCATCGCCGTCTCGGTTTTGCGCGGATCAATCACGATGAGGTCGGGATTGTTTTTGTTGCGCAACACGCGCTGCCACAAAATCGGATGCGCCACGCACAGGTTCGATCCGATGAACACCAACACGTCCGAGGCCTCAAAATCCGCGTACGTGTACGGCGGCGCGTCGAAGCCGAAGCTCTGCTTGTACGCGACGTGGCTCGTGGCCATGCACTGGCGCGTGTTCGAATCACCGTGCAGCGCCCCCATGCCGAATTTCCAAAGCGCGCCGAGAAACGCCATCTCCTCCGTGCAGATCTGGCCGGTGCTCAGAAACGCCACGCTCTCCGGGCCGTGCTGGTCCATCAACGCCCTGAACTTGAGCGTGAACACCTGCATCGCCTCGTCCCAATCCACGGGTTCGAGTTTGCCGGTCTTCGGATCGCGCCGCAGCGGCGTGGTGGCGCGGTCGGGCGCGGCCAGCGGCGTGAGCGCCTCCCAGCCCTTTGGACACGCCATTCCGAGGTTGACCGGATAATTGACTGTGGGAGTGAGGTTCACGGCCACGCCGGATTGCAAATGCACGTCCAGCGAACAACCCGTTGAACAATAGCCGCAGATCGAACGTGTGGTCGCGTCTGGGCGCAGGCGCGCGGGAACTTTGCCGAGGCCAAAATCGCCGGGATGCAACGTGAGGTCTTGCGATAGTGGGCCGGTCCATTGGCGGAAGACGCTGTTTTCCTCACGCAAAGGGCACGGAGGCCGCGAAGGGGCAGGACTTAAATTCCGTGCATGTGGCAGTTCGACTTCGTTGGGGATCCCACTTTTCATGCTGCTCCTCCTCCCGGCATTTTCGGCGCGACCTCGGCCACGAAGAACAAGTGACGCTCGATCAGTTCACCGGC
>JAYUBJ010000651.1:0-3331 GCA_043740915.1 Verrucomicrobiota bacterium | reverse complement strand
CAGTCGACGGAGTCCTGTGTCCACTGGCTGCGGGATCAAGGATTCCTGAAGCCGGCGGCGGGTGCTGGTTGGTAGCAATTAGAAATTAAACGTCATTTGCGTGTAAATATAGTTCGCATCCTTGGAGCCGACCGCCGGTGCGGAGAGCGATTGCTTGATGTAATCGCCGCCGAAGAAGTGACCGACGCCCCTTGGAGCGTGGCGTTTTTGTGCAACACATAAGTCGCCGTCAGATCCACTTCCGAACCAACGTAACTGCCGTACGTGGGGTTGATGCCGTAGCCTGTGCCGGGTGTCGTCGCGATGCCGCCACGGCGCGCCCCTGCGACGGTGTAGAAGTTGTCATGCGTGTCCGCCAGCCAGAACATGCGAAAATCTCCGGTGAGCGTCAGGCGCGGCAGCGGCTTCACGGAACTCGTCAGGCGCAAGTTGTGGATGTTTTGAAGCGAGACAAAATCCATCAAGCCATAAAACTTGTGGTTCGTGGGGAAGAGGTTCTCGAAGGTGCCATGCGTGCCGTCTTTAGCGTTGCCATCGCCGGAAGCGAAGTTGTATTCCAAGCCGACTCGCGGCGTGAACCTGGTTTCCTTCCAGGTGTAACCGCCTTGCAGGCTGGCCATGTACGCTTCCTGCTTGAGCGATTTCACCGGGGCGGCCGGATCATTGAAATGACCGAATTGATACGCCGTCTCCACCGTGTAGTCCCAGCCGGCCAGCGCGTCCGGCAATGATTTCCAGCGCGTGCCCACGGTGTAAATGTCGCGTGGGGCGGGGCCGTTTTGGAAAGCGGGCGCGCCGCTTGCCGTGGTCGCCTTGGTGGAACCGGTGGAGTCGTTCCGGGAGAGGAAATACAATTCCGTGGTCTGTTTGGGAATGAGCTTGGACGTGGCGTAAACTCCCGAGAACCAGTCGTAGTCGTTGGCCACGTTGAAGTGGTTGTCAACCGGAAGGATGACACGCCCGCTAAAGAAATCCGCCGCGAACCAGGCGTTTTGCCAGCGCAGCTTCGCGGCGTCGAACGTGCGACCGAGGTTGCTCCAGTCAAATGCGCCGACGAGCCGTTCTTCGCCGTAGGACAACTCCTGCCGGCCCACTTTGAGCGACAGCGGAAACTCCTTGTGGTTGCCGAGCGTAACGTAGGCCTGGTGCAAATCCATCGGACCGTCGGATTCGGGGTTGAGGTTGCGAACGTCACTGGTCGAGTAACTGCCGCGGCCTTCGACAAACAGTCCGAACCATTCGGACGTGTAGCCGACGTGCGGCTTCACGCGCTCCAGCGTGTAAGAATTGTTGTTCCCGCTCGGGGTGAACGACTTGAAATCGTTGGCCCCGGCCTTGGGGCCGCCATACTGGGTGGTGCCGAAGTTGTTTTTGCTCTCGTAACGCAAGCGCAGTTGCATCCCGACGTCCCAGGCGGAGTTGTACACGTCCTGCTTGCGCAGCCACTCGTTGAACAGGCCGGGGCTGGGTGGCGGCGCGGGGCTGGTGACGTAGCTTTGGGCCGACGCGGTCGTGGCGGCGGCGAGCAACAGGACGCTGGTGGTGAGGGTAGGTTTCGTGGTGGGTTTTATTTTCATGTACGTGATGTGTCGGGGTGGTTGGCAGAGGGATCAGGCGGCCTGGGCAACGGCACTTTCCACTTCAGGGCGGATTTTTGTGTGGGTGGTTGTGAACGGCGGAGGTGACGGCGGACTATTTTGGGCAGAATTTGAAAGGGCCGAATTGTGCGGTTCGGCCGGATGCCGGTGGGCGTGGATTTCCAGGAACGTGATGAGGTGCTCGCGCAATTTGTAATACTCCGGGTGCTCCATCACGGCTTTGCGCTCGCGCGGACGCGGAAATGGCACCTCGATAATATCCCCGACCTCGGCTTCGGGGCCGTTCGTCATCATGACAATGCGGTCGGCGAGGAACAAGGCCTCGTCCACGTCGTGCGTCACCATCAACGCGGTCTTCCGGTCCTTGCGCCACAGCTCGATGAGCACCTGCTGGAGTTCGTAGCGGGTGAGCGAGTCGAGCATCCCAAACGGCTCGTCGAGCAGGAGCATTTTGGGAGCCAGGGCGAAGGCGCGGGCGATGCCGACGCGCTGGCGCATGCCTTGCGACAATTCGGCCGGTCGTTTGTGCATCGCCTCGGCCAGTCCGACCACGCTCAGATAATAATCGGCGATTTGGTGGCGCTCCTCCTGGCTCGCCGTATAGAAGACCTGATTCACGCCCAGCATCACGTTCTCGAACGCCGTCAGCCAGGGCAGCAGACAGGGCGACTGGAAGACGATGCCGCGGTCCGGTCCGGGACCGGTGAGTTCCCGGCCGGCCAGAATGATGCCGCCACTGGTGACCTCGTTCAAACCGGCAACCATTGAGAGCACGGTGGACTTGCCGCAACCGGAGTGGCCGATCAAGCAGACGAACTCGCCCTTCTTGATGGAGAGGTCGAAGTCTTTGACGATGATCGCCGGGCCTTTGGGCGACGAATATATCTTCGTCAACTTGGAGAGGGTGAGGTAATCGCTCATGGGTTGATTTCCACGGTCTCGTGTTTGACTTCCTGGCGGCGAATGGGGCCGCGGCGCGGCGAGAAATCATTGCGTGGAATGCTCAAATCCTCCGGCTCGATGTCCGGCAGAAAAAGATTCCTGGTCAACGTCGCGTGCTTTTTGCCGCCGGCTCCCAGGAGGTAGCCAATGACCTCGCGGCGGATTTCCTTGAACCGCGGATCGTGGTTGATGGCCTTGCGGTCGCGCGGCCGCGGGAGGTCGACCGGAATGGACGGGCCGAGCGTCGCGTGTGGTCCCGCGCTCAACGGGATGATGCGGTCGGCCAGCAGAATGCCTTCATCCACGTCATTGGTGATGAGAAAAACCGTCTGCTTGTTCCGTTCCCAGATGCGCTCGATTTCGTCCTGGAGCGTGGCGCGCGTGAGCGCATCGAGTGCGCTCAACGGCTCATCCAGCAAAAGAATCTGCGGATCCATCGCCAGCGCGCGCGCCACCGAAACCCGCTGCCGCATGCCGCCCGAAAGTTCGCCGGGTTTTTTGTCGCGAGCGGGGTGAGGTTCACCAGGGCGATGTAGTTGTCGATGTGCTGCTGTTTTTTGGCGGGTGCCCAATTGGGGAAGACCTGATCCACGGCGAGCTGGATATTCTCGTAAACGTTGAGCCAGGGCAGCAGGGAATAGTTCTGGAACACGACGCCACGGTCCGGTCCCGGAGCGGTGATTTCCAAGTCATTCAACGTGATGGAGCCGCGGTCGGGCTGGAAAAGTCCCGCAATCATCGAGATCAGCGTCGTCTTGCCGGCGCCGGAGTAGCCGACGATGGCGACGAAC
>JAYUBJ010000650.1:0-3336 GCA_043740915.1 Verrucomicrobiota bacterium | reverse complement strand
GCTTGGTCGTCAAGGGCAGCGGCATTGATTGGCTGTCGGTTTCCGCCTCGTGGGAACAGGAGGGCCTCAAGCTCACCGCCGCTGATTTGCAGCGGTTGCAAACGGCCACGGGCCGGTTCGTCCAACTGCCCGACAGCGGCTGGGTGGAACTCGACTCGCCGGCGGTGCAAACCGCGCACGAAGCGCTGGCGGATCTCGGTTTGGAGGGATTGAGCGCCCTGCCGCAACGCGTGGATTTGGTGCAGGCCAGCCAGGCGGGCGAGGCCACCCTGAAATTGTTCGGTGACCAGCCGGAAGCCCAGGCGATGCGCGAACGTCTCGCCCGCTTCACCGGCATCGCCCCCACGCCACTGCCAGCCGGCATTCAGGCGGAATTGCGGCCGTATCAGAAAGACGGTTTTGATTTTCTCTGCCACCTCACCCACATGCATCTCGGCGGCATTCTGGCCGACGACATGGGGTTGGGCAAAACCTTGCAGACCCTCGCGTGGCTCGCCTGGCTGCGCGAACAAAACGCCGCCAAACCCAAGCCGGCCTTGGTCATCTGCCCGGCCTCCGTGTTGCACAACTGGCGGCGTGAATCCGAGCGCTTCACTCCCCACCTGAAAGTGCTCGTGCTGGAAAGCGGCGCCGCCCGGCACAATCTCCGCAAACAAATTCCGCAGCACGACCTGATCGTCACCAATTACGCCCTGCTCCGCCGCGACCTCGCTGATTTGCAAAAATTCGAATTCGGCGTGGTGATCCTGGACGAGGCGCAGTTCATCAAAAACCCCACCGCGCAAGTCACGCAGTCGGTCAAACAATTGCGCGCCCGGCAACGGCTCGCCTTGACGGGCACGCCGCTGGAAAATCGGCTGCTCGATTTGTGGAGCATCGTGGACTTCGTCCAGCCCACGTACCTCGGTTCACAAACCGACTTCCACGAGAAATACGAGCCGCGCGGGGAAAACGCGGATTGGGAGCAAAGAGTCGCCCGCCGCCGCCTGTCGGCCAAACTGCGCCCGCTCATGCTGCGCCGCTTGAAACAGCAGGTGGCCAAGGATCTGCCCGAACGCATCGAGGAACGTCGCGACTGCGACCTCGGTGATCCGCAGCGCAAACTTTATCTCGCGGAATTGCGCCGCAGTCGCGAGCAGGTGATGCAAACCGTGGCGGAAAAAGGATTGAACCGGAGCAAAATCCATGTGCTCGCCGCCCTCACGCGGCTGCGCCAGATTTGCTGCCACCCGCAACTCGTCGGCAATGATTCAGTCTCCGGCAAAACCGAGACGTTGTTCGAACTCCTCGAACCGCTTCTCGCGGAAGGCCAGAAGGTTTTGGTCTTCAGCCAGTTTGTGCAGATGCTCAAACTGCTCGAGACCGAATGCCGCCAGCGGCAGATTCCCACGCATGTTTTGACCGGCGAAACCAAGGACCGCCAGACCGTGGTGCAGTCCTTCCAGGATGATCCCAACGCCGCCGTCTTCCTCCTCAGCCTGCGCGCCGCCGGCACGGGCTTGAACCTCACTTCGGCCAGCTACGTCGTGCTCTACGACCCGTGGTGGAATCCCGCCGTCGAGGCGCAGGCCATCGACCGCTCGCATCGCATCGGCCAGACGCGCACGGTCAATGCCTACCGCCTCATCGCGCCCGGCACGGTCGAGGAAAAAATTTGGGAGCTGCAACAACGCAAGGCCCAGACCATCGCCGACGTGCTCGGCGAAGAAGGCTTCGCCCGTAGTCTGTCGCAGACGGATTTGGAATATCTCTTCGCCGAGGACTGACCTGTGGCCAAGCCTTCCCTAGGACGTGGACTCGGCGATTTGATGCAGGGCACAAAAGTCTCCGGCACGCGGGCCGCCGCGCCCAGGACGGAGGAAGTAAACATCGATCCCGGCTTGAGTTCACTGTTGCGCGGCGGGAAACCAGCCGAGACAGCCCCGGTCGAGGCGATGGATTCACCGGCGGACTTCGTTTCAAATCATGCCCGAAAGACGCGGTTGATCCAATGTTCCTTGATCGGCGCGGATTTGCTGCTCTCTGGACTGGCGGCACTCATCGTCTTTAAAAGGACTGCGCCGCTCGGCCTAGGGGAAGCGTTATTTTGTATCGCCGCAGTCGGATTGGGTACCTGGCTGAGCTGCCTGGCAGTGCTGCTTGACTCGCCGTCGGAGTAAAATCAGTGGGGGCGCAGCGAGCGCGTCAGCGTCTTGGACTGCGCGCGCTGCTGCGCCGCTTTGTTGCGCGAGCCATGCAACGAAGCCCGCCCTGTTGAAAGAAATACGCCCCACCCAAAAGCGCCGGAGCACCAGCGCACTCCAAAACGCTAGCGCGCTCAGCGATCATCTCTCCCGATTCCAAAATTCGGAACTTGCAGCCCTTTTAAGCCAAAATCCCCTTCACAATCTGCCCCTCGTCCGTCGGCCCGATGATCCGCTGGTTCAATCCCTGGTAACGATAGCTGAAATGATACGGATCGAGACCCATCAGATGCAGAATCGTTGACTGCAAATCGCGCACGCCCACTCTGTCCTCCACGACGCGAAAGCCAAAATCATCCGTCTGGCCAAACACGAAACCTTTCTTGATGCCACCGCCCGCCATCCACAGGCAGAAGTTTCCCGGATGATGGTCGCGGCCCAAAAACTTCGAGCCGCCCCGCTCTTCATTCATCGGCGTGCGGCCAAATTCACCGCCCCAAATCACCAGCGTCGAGTCAAGCAACCCGCGTTGTTTCAAATCCCGGATGAGCGCCGCCGCGGATTGATCCACGTCCTTGCACTTCTTCGGGAATGCGTTGAGCAGATCGTCACCCGCACCCGTGCCGTGGATATCCCAGCCCCAATCGTAAAGCTGCACATAGCGCACGCCCTTCTCGACGAGCCGCCGCGCCAGCAGGCAATTGTTCGCAAACGTCGCCTCGCCCGGCTGCGCGCCATACATCTCGCGGATGCTTTCCGGTTCCTTTTTGATGTCGAACACTTCCGGCACCGCGATTTGCATCCGGTAAGCCAGCTCATACTGCGCGATGCGCGTGAGGGTTTCCGGATCGCCAAATTGTTTCGCCTCGATTTCATTCAACTTGCCCAACGCATCGAGGCTCCGACGGCGCGATTCGCGATCCATGCCCGCGGGATTATTCGAAAATAAAATCGGTTCGCCCGCCGAACGGCATTGCACGCCCTGATAAACGCTCGGCAAAAATCCGCTGCCCCACAAACTCTTGCCGCCTGTCGGGTCCGTGCCTCCGGAGAGCAGCACGACGAACCCGGGCAAATCCTGATTCACTGAACCGAGGCCGTACGTCAGCCACGAACCCATCGACGCGCCGCCCGAGCGCGGCGAGCCAGTGTA
>JAYUBJ010000649.1:0-10767 GCA_043740915.1 Verrucomicrobiota bacterium | reverse complement strand
CCGTGAACGCATTGTGGGGCGCGGCATCCCAGATTTTGTTCACGTCAATGAGTTTGGCGTCCGGCGTGGCCGCTCGGATAGGAATCACGAGCCCGAAGCTGAGCAACAAGAGCAGGAGCGCGCTGCGGGTTTTCATGTTCGTCGATGGCGTTTGGTTGTTCAAATTGCCCGACCTTAGGATACCATTTTGGACGGACGAGAAAAGTTTTCTCCGGCGGTCCGGTTCGCGCCGGGCGCATCTCAGTTTCTCGCAGCGCAGTGGCATGGGCGTCCCGCCCGTGTGATTCAGCCCAAGCAAGAGCTTAAGCCAATCAGCAACGCACGGGCGGGACACCCGTGCCACTACCAGAGCTCGCTCGCCGGCAACATCTCGGCACCCACAATATTGACTTGGAAAACGCGGCGAAGGGTGCCTCCATTCCCCGACTCACTGCATGAACTCGGAAGCGAAAACCCGGACGGCCTTCCTGCTCTCTCTTGGCTTGGTTGCCATTGCGGCAACCACGCTGCCGGCGGCGGAGACGTTGTCCGTTTCATTCCGGGTCCCACCCGGGATGGTGGTGGAGAAAGTGGCGGGCCAACCGCTCGTGCATTATCCGCTCTTCGCGTGCTTCGACGATCGTGGCCGGCTCTACGTGGCGGAAGGCACCGGCAAAAATCTGCCTGGCACCGAGTTGGTCAAGTTAAACCTCGGGAGGATTACGGTGCTCGAAGACACCGATGGTGATGGCCGCTTCGACAAAAGCACAACTTTCGCGGACGGCCTGGTTTTTCCGCAAGGCGTGCTTTGGCACAACGGCGCCGTTTATGTCGCCTCGCATCCGAACATTTGGAAACTCACGGATACCGAGGGCGGCCTGCGTGCGGACAAGCGCGAGGCGTTCGTCGGCACGTTTGGTTTTAACGGAAACGGCTGCGATCTCCATGGTCCGTTTCTGGGGCCCGACGGCTGGCTGTATTGGACGGATGGCCGGCACGGTTACAACATCACGAGCCAGGAGGGCGAGACGCTCGAGGGCTTGGCGGCGCGGATCTGGCGGTGTCGCACGGATGGTTCCGGATTGGAACGCCTCGCCGGTGGGCCATTTGACAATCCCGTCGAGCTGGCCTTCACCAGCGCGGGTGAATTGATTGGCACCATGGACCAAGGGCCCGGCGATTGTTTGCTGCATTATGTCGAAGGTGGGGTGTATCCGCGCGAGGATCATCCGTCGCTCCAGGAATTCATCCGCACCGGCCCGCTGTTGCCGCCGATCACGCAATTCAGCGCGGCGTTCCCCGCGGCGCTGTGCGGCCTGCTGCGACTGAGCACCGATTATTTTGGCCCCGGCCACCGCGACACCTTGTTGACGACGCAGTTCAATGTGCATCGTCTCCAGCAACACGAACTCCTGCGGGACGGCGCCACGTTCCGTTGCACCAGCCGCGATTTCCTCGTGGCCAACAGCTACGATTTTCACCCAACCGATGTGCTCGAAGATGCCGACGGCAGCCTGATCGTGATCGACATGGGTGCCTGGTATAACTACGGCTGTCCCACTTCCAAGATCGCCAAGCCCGAAGTCAAAGGCGCGCTCTACCGCGTCCGGCGCGAGGGTGTGCCGCCGGTCAAGGATCCGTGGGGAAAGACGTTGAAGCTCGAGACAATGACTCCGGCCGCGCTGGTGGAACTGCTCAATGATGCGCGCGCCAAAGTCCGCGATCGCGCCGCCAATCAACTCGTCAAACTTGGCCCGCCCGCGGTGGCCGCGCTTTCCGCCGCCGTCGCGCGAGCCGGTTCCACGCTCGAGTTTCGCCGCACCGCGCTCTGGACACTTTCGCAGCTCCGCCTGCCGTCGGCGCGCGCGGGCGTACGCCCGGCGCTGGCCAACCCGGATGCGTCGTTGCGCTCGGTGGCCGCGCACGCCGCCGGCTTGGAACGCGACGCGGAAGCACGTCTGGCATTGCTGAAAATGGTGGTGGACGATGAGCCGCCGTTGCGTTTGAAGGCAGCGGAGGCTTTGGGAAGAATCGGCGGGGCCGGCACCGTCGCGTCGCTTTTGGAAAGCCTGCGCCGCGGTGGCACGGATCGTTTTCTGGAACATTCCTTGATTTACGCGCTCATCCGCATCGGTGATCAGGACTCCACGCTCGCGGCGTTGAACGACGCCAATCCCAACGTCCGCCGCGCCGGACTCATCGCGCTCGATCAAATGAAGTCCGGACGCCTCACGCGTGAATTGGTCGTGCCGTTGCTCAACACCGACGATCCAGCGTTGCAACAAGCCGCCCTCGACATCATCAGCCAGCACGCGGATTGGTCGAAGGAAATCGTGGCGTTAATCTCGCAGTGGTTGTCCACCGAAGCGTTGACTGAAGGACAGCAGGCTTCGTTGAGCGGGGCGTTGCTGGCGTTCAGCAACGACCCGGCTGTGCAGCAACTCGTGGGTGCCGCGCTCGAACAATCCACCACGCCGCCAAAAAATCGTCGCTTGCTCCTGCAGGTGCTGGCGCGCTGTCGGCTAGAACAATTGCCTCCGGCGTGGCTCAATGCCGTCGCCAAAATCTTTCAGGGTTCTGACCGCACGTTACAGACCGAAGCCGTGGCGGTCGTCCGTTCGCGCAAGCTCACTAATTTCGATTCACCGCTCCGGGATCTCGCTAGTCGTGCCGATGCGCCCGCCGACTTGCGGGTCACGGCGCTTGAGTGCATTGCTCCAAGGCAGCCGGCGCTCGATGCGGAGGGATTCAAATTGTTGACGACGCAATTGACCCAGGCCACCGATCCTTTGCTGCGTGTGGCGGCGGGGCGGGCGCTCGGTGCTTTTCATCTCAGCGCGCCGCAGTTGTCGAGCGTCATCCCGCACATTACTTCCGGCGGGCCGCTCATTGTCCCTTTGCTCATTCCGGCTTACGTACGGTGTGCGGACGCGCCGGTCGGATTGGCGTTGGTGGCCGCGCTGAAAAAATCGCCGGGCTTTGACGCGCTCAGCCCGGATGAGTTGCGCAAAACGCTCATGCCTTATCCCGCCGAAGTCCAAACGGCGGCGGAACCATTGTTCGCCAAGCTCGCTGGTCGCGAACGCGAACAGGAAGCTTACCTCGTTGAATTGAATAATCGTGTCCTGCAAACCCCCGGCAACCCCGAGCGCGGCCGCCAGGTTTTCTTCTCACAAAAGGTCGGCTGCGCCGGGTGTCATCGCATGGAAGGGAAGGGCGGCATTGTCGGCCCGGATCTCTCGCAAGTGGGTCGCTTCCGTGATCCGCGCGCGCTGCTCGAAGCCGTCGTGTTTCCCAGTTCGACGATTGTGCCGGAATACCGCGCCTATACGGTCGAGTGCCGCGACGGCGACTCCGTGGACGGCATGATCGTGCGTGAAACCGCGGACGCCATTTATTTGCGGACGAGCCAGCTTGCAGAAATTCGCGTGGCGCGCAACAACATCAAGGAACTCCGCCCCTCGAACGTTTCGATCATGCCGCAGGGCCTCGAGAAAACCATGTCGGGCCAGGAATTCGCCGACCTGCTGGAATTTCTGTTTCAACGAAGATGAACTCTCTGAACCAGAACTCCGAAATTGGAATGGGTGGCACGGGCAACCTGCCCGTTCCGCCGGGCCACTGGCCCGGCGGAACGAGTGGGACGCTGCATTGGAAACAGACGTTCGGGATAGTTCGTAAGCCCCCCTCCGTTCCGAGCGGCAGGTTGCCGCTCGGAACAGGCCAGTGGCCTGTGCTACCCAACCGAGGGGCCGCCACTGCTTCGCAGTTCGGTCTTGGCAAACCGTTATCGCGCCGCCGCTTCGTCGCCTCGGCATTGGCGGCGGGTGCGGTCGGAATATTCAATACCCCCCGCGTCTTGAGCGCACCGTTACCGCCGCCCAAATATAAGTACATCGACATCCACACGCATCTTGGCACTTTTTATTGGGGCCGGGAGCTGACCGCCGACGAGTTGGTGAGGATGATGGATGAGCATTCCATCGAGCGCGCCTGCGTGCTGCCACTGGTCTCGCCGGAATCCTCGCCGTATCTCCAGACCAGTGAAGCCGCGCTCGCCGCGGCGAAGCGTTTTCCCGATCGATTGATCCCTTTTTGTTGCGTGGATCCGCGCGCCTCGACGACCAACCCGAAACGCTACGGCCACGTCGGCGGCGTGGCCGGCCTCACGGAGATTCTCAAGCGTTACGTGGACGCCGGCGCGCGCGGCGTGGGCGAGCACAAGGTTGGCCTGCCGTTCGACCACCCGCAGATGATGCAGTTCTACGAGGCGTGCGATGCGTTGAGCCTGCCCATCCTTTTCCATCTCGACGACATCCGCAGTTTCGACACGCCGGGGCTCGCGCGTCTGGAGAATGTGTTGAAAGCGTTCCCGAAACTCATCCTGATCGGCCATGCTGCCGGATTTTGGGCCTCGATTTCCGGCGATGCGACCCTGGAGGATTTCGGCCGCTACCCGAAAGTTCCGACGCCCATCGCACCGGGCGGTGCGCTCGATCGCTTGATGGCGAAATATCCGAACCTGTACGGCGATCTCTCGGAACCCGGCGGGGAGAAGGCCATCGCGCGCGATCTAAAATTCGGCCGTGAGTTCCTGATCCGTCGCGCCGGCCAATTGCTATTCGGCACCGACTTCCTGATGCCGGCCCAGCAGATTCCGCAGTTCGAACTGTTCGCGTCTCTGAATCTGCCTGATGACGTGCAATACAAAATCCATCGCGGCAACGCGATTCGGATTCTGAAGTTGGGGATCAAATAGCCCGATGCCTGGACCATGCCGTAGGACAGGCGTCGCGCCTGTCGCTAACTTCATCCAGTCGGTGCAACCCTGAGTGTTTCCCGGCTCGGCAGTCTCTACTGATCGGCGGGTGGATTTTTTAGATGGAGACAGGCGCGACGCCTATCCTACGCAGTTGGGCGTGCGCACGGCGCTATTTTCCACTGCATGGTTACGGCCAGGAACTTTTTGACAGGCTGAGCAAGATGGACAGGATGGAAAGCGGCCCGGTTTCAAGTGCGAATACTTTTCATCCTGGCAAGCCTGTCAATGTGAAGCCGCTGTCGATGGGGCGTTTTGGTGCTTTTTGAAAAACGCCATTGCTGGCCCTTCAACTCGCAACCGCATTTCTTTCAGTAAATCGCTGAGGAAGGTGGTGTCGGCAATCATGGGCGTGAAGAGCGGCGGCCGCGGCTGGCCTGGTATTTTTCAATGGTTTTCACGTCCACTTTCGGCGGTGGCTCGGCGAGATAGGCCTCCAAAAGTTCCCCGCAGGTTTCCAGCGGTTGTTGCTCGGTTTCCAGCTCAATCAAAAACCGCCCGTGTGCTTCCGCATTGCGGTGGTTCCTGCGGGCGATAGCGACAAAGCGTTGGTAAACC
Organism: Verrucomicrobiota bacterium; assembly: GCA_043740915.1. Classification (GTDB taxonomy): domain Bacteria; phylum Verrucomicrobiota; class Verrucomicrobiia; order Limisphaerales; family JAYTXL01; genus JAYTXL01. The sequence continues at coordinate 5,411 of JAYUBJ010000649.1, read as the reverse complement.
GAGTCAGGATTGTTTCGGATCGTCAGTGTCTTACTCATGTTATCATGCTATCCGTGTCCATCCGTGTCCATCCGTGGTTAAATGTCGGCGTCCGGGTTTAGCCGTGATCCAACTCGCCCGGTCACTTCTTCAACGTGACGTAACTGATCAAGTCGCGGATTTGCTGCTCCTGGAACGCATCCAGCAGACCTTCGGGCATGAGTGAGAGCGCCGAGGCCTGGAGCGATTGAATCTGTTCGCGGGCGATCACCAGCTTGTTCCCCGTGGTGTCCATCATGGTCACGGATTTCGGTTGGTTCTCCAGCAAAAAGCCCGTGAGGGATTGCTCGTCCTTCGTCGTGAGATTGAAAGTGGTGAATTCTTCGCGGACGCCCAGGCTCGGGTCAATGATGGCGGGCAGCAGGAAATCCAGATTGTCACGCTCGTAGCCAGTCAACTCCGGGCCGATCTTGCCGCCTTCGCCGAACAACGTGTGACAGGCCGCGCAGGATTGTTGGAACAACGCCCGGCCGGCCTGCGGATCGCCCTTGCCGGTGGCGAGGAGCTTGCGCACGGTTGCGATCTGCTTGTCCTTCTCCTCGGAGCTCTGCTTTAGATTGCCCCAGTGTTTCTTGATCAACTCATCGCAGCGCGCGTCGTGATGGTTTTGGATGGCGAGGAGATTCGCCACGGGCACCTGCTCGCGGGCAATCGCGCCTTTCGCAACGGCCTCGAGCAACAGCCGCGACCAGGTCGCGCGGCTACACAGCACGCTCCGCGAAAGATCGCGCATCGCCACGCTCAGTCCGGGATACAACTCGAGCACGGTCTGCGCGATCCGTTCATCGCCGAAGCGCTGCAAACTGTTCAACACGTCAAGCCGGAAACCGTCGCTCTTTTCATTTCGCAACAAATCGAGGAACACCGGCACGGCCTCGGCGACCCGCCGCTCGGCCAGCAGGGTGACGATTTTCTTGCGCTGCGCTTCGGGCGTGTTCGTGTCTTTCAGCATTTCGAGCGCGGCGGTGGCGGCAGGTTCGTGGCCCAGCCGCGCGGCGAAGCTGATGAGCAGCGGAGTTTTTGGACGACTCGCCCAGATTTCCGCCACGCGTTTTTGCATCGCGGGCGAGACGGATTTCACGGCGTCGCCTTGCAACCCTTCCTCCATGCCGCGCACCAATTCGTCCACCTCGCGCGGGGACGAGGCCATCCCGAGCAATTCGGCGGCGGTGTTCAGATTCGCCTCGCTTCGCTCGGCCGTGTAGCGCTGGCCCAGCCGCGCGACGATGAACTTGCTGACCATGGGTGTCTGCCAGAGGAAGGACTCACGGAAAAGGGCGAGTACTTGTTCGCGATCCGGACCGCACTTGCTCTCGAGGGCCCACCAGAGGAGCAGGGGAATATGCGTGTCCTTCTCATCCTCCACGTGGACCAAAAGTTCGCGGATCATCGGAAGCGCGTCCTTTGCTGGGAGCCGTTTGCAGGAGCTGGCGAGCTGGCTGCGGACTTGCGAGTCAGGCTCGGTGTGAGCAAGTTCGGTCAGTCGCTTCTGCAGCGTCGGTGAGACTTTCTTCGCATCGCCGATCAGGCGCACGGTCCAGTAGCGGACGAACGGATTCGAATGGTTCAATGTCTTGAGCGCAAATTCATCGGTGAACCCGCCGCTCGCATTCACGGCCCAAAATGCTTCGAGCGCAACCTGTCCGGTTTCCTTTTCCACCAGTTTGCGCAGGGCGGGAATGGCCTTGGCATCGTGACGATCATAGAAAATGCGGAGCACGGTCTGGCGAAACCATTTATTTGGACTGGAAAAATATTTGATGAGTTCGTCGGTGTTCAGTTTGGCGAGGTCGAACGATTTAGCCGGCTTCGCCCCCACGGCCGAGAGCCGGTAGATGCGTCCGTGTTCCTTGTCCCAAGTGTCATTCGGGTTGAGATGGCTGAGACGGCTGTCATACCAGTCGGCCATGTAAACCGCGCCGTCGGGGCCGGCCTTGGTGTCCACGGGACGGAACCAGCGGTCGTCGGTGAGCACGAGGGCCTCGGTATCCTCGCTGCGCCAGGTCGAGGTGTCGCGGATCATCTTCGAAGCCTGGACGCGATTGACGAGGGCCATGCCGGCGATGATCTGGCCTTCGTAGGCGGGGATCGCGCCGCCTTCGTAGATGATCATCGTCTGCGGGAAGCGCGGCTTGAAACCTTTGTTCGGCATGTGCTCAAACCAGCCGAACGAATACGGGTTCATCAACGGCCCATGTTTGCCCCAGCCCTTGATGTAGGCGCCGCCTTGCGCGTAATGCAGGCCGCGCGTCTCGCCGTAGTTGCTGCCGGAATAGGTGAGGCCGTGCGCGTCGAATTCCAGGCTGAACGTGTTGCCGCCGCCTTCGGCAAAAACTTCGAATGCCTTGGTCGTCGGATGGTAGCGCCAGATGGCCTGCCCGAGAAATTTGATGCCCTTGATCTCCGCCGTGCAGGTACTGCCGTGCGCGCCGTAGAGCCAACCGTCCGGTCCCCACATGAGGCTATTCGCGCCGCTATGTGTGTCCTCGAGGCCGAACCCGCTGAGTGCCACCTCGGGCGGGCCGTCAGGAATGTCGTCGCGATTTTTGTCGGGATAAAAGAGCAAGTAGGGCGGGTTCAATATCCACACGCCGCCGCGGCCGCACACAACGCTGCGGGCGATGTTGAGGTCGGAAACAAAATCTTTCGCCTTGTCGAAAACGCCGTCGCCGCGCGTGCTCTCGAGAATGGTGATGCGGTCGGCGCCCTTGAAATGGTTCGGTGGCGGTGGCGGAACTTTGTCGAACACTGCGCGCAGATATTGGTCATACTTTACGATCTTCAATCCGGCGGGAAACGGATACTGGAGATACTGCACCACCCAGAGCCGGCCGCGCTCGTCGAAGTTCAGGTTGAGCGGCTGGCTGACCACCGGCTCGGCGCTGACGACTTCCATCTGGAGACCATCGGCGATTTTGAAATGCTTGATCGTTTCTGCCGGCGTGAGCGGCTTCGAGGTGTCGGTCAAGGTGCCACCGCTCTTGAAGGTCTTGAGATAGCGCTCGACGTCCGGCGAGAAGCGTGAAGGCGGTTCGGCGGCGGCCAGCGTGAAACCACCGGCCAGCAGTGCGGTGGACACGGTGTAAAAGACGGGCAAGGCTAGGCGCTTCATAGGATTCACTCGTGATTTCAGGAGAGCATAATTCGGCAATAGTGCAGGGCACAAGCCTGAGTTTGCAGTCGGTGCGGCCAACCAAAAAGCGGTGCTAAAGACGCACGCAGTCCAGACGCTTCGCGATTTGCGGGAGTCATCGGCATTCGCGAAGTGTCTGGACTGCGTGCGTGTTTACCGCCGCTGTTCCGGCCCCACAATTGGCCGGGCGTGGCGCACCACATTCGAATGTGTCAGTTGACGCCCTGCTGCCAGACGCCTTGCAACTCCAGCTTCGGACCCAGCCGCACGAGGTTGGCGCGATTGTTCACTTGCAACACACCACAATCGCGCAAGCCCACGATGCGGGCGGGCGTCCAACTCGCCATGCGCCAGGCGTCGAGCAGCGGGAATCCCCATTCCACCAGTTTCCGCACAATGTCGAGGAGCGAGCACACACTGCTGGCCAGGCCGGAGCCGTCGGCCATCGTGCTGAGATTTCCCGCGCGCAACTCGACGGGCATCGTCGCAACGGTGTAACGGCCTTGCGGCAGTCCGGTGAGCGGCGAGGCATCGCTGACGAGGGCAATGCGGTCGGGGCCTTTGGTCTTCGCGATGACGCGCACCAACTCCGGCGTGACGTGCCAGCCGTCGCCGATGATTTCGCCGGTGAACATATCGGTGGTGAGAAATGAGCCAAGGCCGCGCGCGTGCGTCTGCATCCAGCCGGCGGCGTTGCGGGCGCGCGTGGGCCATTCCATCGCGTTGTTCACATGCACAAAATGCGACGCCCCCGCCGCGGCCGCTGCTTGCGCGCGCTCCCACGTCACGGTGGTGTGGCCGATCGCCCCGACAACGTTTTGGCTGCGCAGCCACGCATACATTTCCAATGCACCGTCGCGTTCCGGTGCGGCGGTGAGCATCCGCACGCGACCCTCACCTTGTGCCACCCAGGCCTGATATTCGTCCGGGCGCGGATCGTGCATCCAATCCACGCGATGCATGCCTTTCTTGTCCGGATTGAGGAACGGGCCCTCGATGTGTATCCCGGCGAAGTTGCGCGGCAACTTGCCCGCGTGCTCCGCCTCGACATGGCGCTGAATCGATTTGGAAATCTGCTCCGGTGGATTCGTGAGCAAGGTCGCGAGCACGCTGGTGCTGCCCTGGGCCTGATGCCAGGCCAGCGCGGCGGCGAGCCCTTCGACTTCGCCGTCGATGAAATCCGTGCCCACGGCGCCGTGGTTATGGATGTCCACAAAACCGGGTCCGAGAAAATCACCCGCGCAATCCACGACCTCGGCGGCGGGATCGGACACGTTGCTACCGATCTGAACGGTGGCGATGCGGCCCTCGCGGACCAGTACGGAGCCGGTGGCGAAAAAGTCAGGGAAAACCAGTTGGCAATTGTGAAAGACGACGGAGTTGGCCATGCGTGGATTGAGGCGGAAGTGGGTCGTTCAAGCAAAGGAAAATCGGCGGGGGTGCGGGTCAATAGGTTTCACTCGAGGTCCTGCCACCCGTTCAGGCGTCAGTGCGTGGGTCGATTGACGCGGAGAAGCTTGGCCGCCAAATCGCCGGCCTCCCGAATCACAACATCAATTCGTCTCGCCTGTCCAACGAAGTCTGGGTCGATGGTGCAGACGACAATGCCGTGATGCGCCGGCTGAGTTTGGTGGAGGCGGATGAAATGACGGCGATTAAGCGTGAGCACCGCGCGGCGCCCCTGAATGGCTAAGGCGAGAACCGCGTCGTCAGTAATGGATTGGTTGGCCTTGCCGGTCTCGAGTGTGGTCAGCATGTCGTGACCGAGTCGCCGGAGTTCTTCAACTACAGGCAGTGGGAAGTTTTCGTTCGCGTAGATCCGCGCCACTTCAAGCTTTCTCGTTATCCTGAATCTGCCGTTCAATCTCGTCCCGATGCGAGCGGACGAACGCCCAGGCATTGCCGAGGTCTTCCGCGCGCAGCGAAGGGTAGCTGCGGAGCAATTCCGATTCGCTGATTCCGAGCCGTCTCGCTTGCTCCAGGACCCAGATCGGAATCCGCGTGCGCACGATACACGGCTCGCCGCCGCAGACATCCGGCTTGCTCTCAACTCCGGGGAAAGCGTCGCCCAGGCCACGCACGAGGTCTTGCAACAACACGGCCTTCTCGGGGCGCGTCAGGCTGGCGACCAGTTCCTCGGCTTGTTGGAGCGTGCTCATGGTGCAAAAGTAGCGGAATGGCGCGGAAAAACAAGCCTTGTTACGGGCGGAAAGGTTCTGAAATTTCCCCATCAAGTTCG
>JAYUBJ010000648.1:0-3350 GCA_043740915.1 Verrucomicrobiota bacterium | reverse complement strand
GCGTCCAGACGAGCAATGTTCAGGGCGTGATGGACGGCGACCTCGATGATTTTGTAAATGGCTGGCTGCGCGCCGGCTGTCCGCTGAAGCGGATGCAGGGCGTCAAGGATGAAGAGGAATGATGAGAAGGGATGATGAGATTTAGAAAAACACAAATCCTTCTCCGCGATAAACGCTTCAGTTCGCTGAAGCCGGTTTTGAATTCATGGTTCAAAGTGCTGCGCGATTATACACGGCGCGTTGAAACAATTTATGAAGATCCCAAAGATCGGGATTTTCCATGGTGGTATCGGGAGCGACCACAAGTTGGTTTTCTCGCGATAGCTTCTTGGTGCGCAGGGTGGGCAGTGCTTGAAGAATGGGGAATGAAAAAAAGATCGGGACGCAGCCATTCTCAAGGACGGAACGATCTTTGGATTGGGTCTGGGAAAGACGAATGGTTCATAGAAGCTAAACATACGTGGTGCGATATCCATAGATGTAATTCTGAAACAATGATTAGGACAATCCAGAAAGCTCTCACGTATGCGGCTGATTCAGCTCGAAAACCGAGCTGCACCTCATCAAAAAAGATTGGGGCTCTTTTTGTTTCGCCCGTTTGGAAATCCAGTAAGACGTTTAGTCCAGATCAATTTAACAAAGCCCAGACAGAATGGATAAGGACGTGCAAGTCAATAACAATACAGGCGGATGTTGTCGCATTGTATTCCTATTCGAAGCATGACGAATGTCCATTGGGGGAAAAGGGTGAGTTGTATTTTGGCTCTGCACTTTTTTTGGTTGGTTTGTAACGAGACGCCTACTGTTTTAGCATTTAATGACAATTCTCGACAAGATTGTGGAAGAAAAGCGCCTCGAGATTGCGCGGCTGCCGGCGCGGGTGCTTGCGGCGGGGGACTTGCGCGATGCGATGCTCGCACATGGCGAGCGACGTGATTTTCTGGCGGCGCTGCGCCAACCGCGTCACGGCACCATCGGTTTGATTGCCGAAGTGAAAAAGGCCTCGCCGTCGGCTGGAGTTATTTGTGCGGACTTCGATCCTGTCCGTATCGCGAAAGAGTATGAAGCGGCGGGAGCGGATTGCCTCTCGGTGCTCACGGACGAGAAGTTTTTCCAGGGCTCGCTCGATTACCTGCGGCAAATCCGTGCGGCGGTGAAGCTCCCGTTATTGCGGAAGGATTTTATTATCGACGCACGGCAGATCGCCGAGGCCATCGAGTGGGGCGCGGACGCCATCCTGCTGATCGTCGCGATTTTGACCGATGCACAATTGCAGGAGTTCCATGAGCTGGCCACGGGAGCCGGTATGGCAGTGTTGGTCGAGGTGCATGACGAAATTGAAATGCATCGGGCGCTGGCCGCAGGTGCGCGGTTGATCGGCGTGAATAATCGCGATTTGAAAACCTTCAAGGTCGATCTGGGCACGACAGAACGGCTGGCGGGGCAGGCGCGTCGTTCGCCGCACGGCGGCGAGATCCTCCTGGTTGCCGAGAGCGGCATTCATTCACGGGCCGACGTGGAACGACTGGCCCGCGGTGGGGCGCAGGCGATCCTGGTGGGCGAGGCGTTGATGCGCGAAAACAACGTTCAAGCGAAAGTGAACGAGTTGCTGGGGGTGACGGTATCATCGGAGGCGAAGGCATGAAAACTCCCTTGCGTGTTTTAGTGGTGGAAGATTCCGAGTTTGACGCGCGGATGCTGGTCACCGTGCTCCGCAAGGGTGGATACGAGCCGGTGTCCGAGCGCGTCGAGACGGCGGAAGCAATGGGCGCGGCGCTGGACGCCAAGCCGTGGGACATTGTCCTGGCCGATTACAATTTGCCGGAGTTCAGTGCGCCGGCGGCGTTGCAGTTGTTACAGGGGAAAAAGCTCGATCTGCCCTTCATTATTATTTCCGGGGGCATCGGCGAGGACATCGCCGTGGCGGCGATGAAAGCGGGGGCGCACGATTACCTGATGAAGGGCAATCTGGCGCGGCTGGTGCCGGCGGTCGAGCGGGAGCTGCGCGAGGCGGCGCATCGGACGGCGCGGCGGTCGGCGGAGCAAGCCGTGCGCGACAGTGAATTGCGCTACCGCCTGTTGTGGGAAACCGCGACCGATGCGGTGATTTTAATGGACGCCGACAGCGTGATCCAGTTCGCGAATCCAGCCGTGGAAAGCGTGTTTGGCTACAAGCCCGCCGAATTGGTGGGGCAGAATCTCACCCTGCTGTTGCCTGAGCGGCTGCGGCAGCACCACACCGAAGGCTTTACGCGTTACCTTCTTTCCGGCGTGCGGCATACGCGCCGAAAAATCGTGGAGACTGTTGGCCTGCGCAAGGAGAACGAGGAGGTGTTGATTGAAATTGCGTTCAACGACATGGAGCTTCAGGGCCAGCGCTGGTTCGTCGCGTTCATTCGCGACATTACCGAACGCAAACGTGCCGAGCAGGAACTGCGCGAGCACGAGGAGCAGTTCCGTGTGGCACGCGAAATCCAGCAACATCTCTTTCCGAAGGCGGCGCCGCAGTTGCCCGGATTCGACATCGCCGGCGCCTCGTATCCCGCGGAGGCGACGGGCGGCGATTATTTTGATTACATCCCGATGGTGAACGACGGCCTCGGGGTCGTGGTGGCGGATGTGACCGGCCATGGGATTGGGCCGGCGCTGCTGATGGCGGAGACGCGCGCCTACCTTCGGATTGTGGCGTTGAACCGCGACGACGTCGGTGAAATCCTTACGCGCGCCAACCGTGTCCTGGCCGAGGATGTCGGGTATGAGCGTTACGTGACGCTGTTACTGGCGCGGATCGACGCGGCGTCGCGCCAGTTGACCTTTGCGAGCGCGGGGCATCCACCCGGCTACGTGCTGACGCCCTGCGGCGAAGTGCGTCTGCAACTCAAGCGCACCGGGATTCCGCTCAGCATCAAGGTGGACACCCAATATGTTTCCGCGCCGCCGGTGACGTTGGCCCCCGGCGAACTAGTGCTGCTGCTCACCGACGGCATTGAAGAGGCGATGTCACCCGCCAACGAATTCTTTGGAATCGAACGGACCCTGGCCGTGGTGCAGGCCCATCGAGACCGGCCGGCGCGGGAGATTGTGGAGGCGATTTACTGCGCGGTGCGGGACTTTTCCCAAGGCACGCCGCAACAGGACGACCTGACCGCGATCGTCATCAAGGTGCAATAACTCGACTGCATCTCACCTTATTGCACCCAGGCCGGCAGGGTTATTGGCGTGCGCTCGCGGTCGTGGCCCGGGCGTCCCGCTAGGAGGCGGCCTTCCACGGAGTAGAAGGCTTGGAGTTGAATAGTTTAGCATATTGTTCGGGACATTCTCTCCAAAGTTTTCTATCCTCGCGGCATGAG
>JAYUBJ010000647.1:0-3358 GCA_043740915.1 Verrucomicrobiota bacterium | reverse complement strand
CCGCCGGGCGGGACGCGCCGGCTCTACGGCAGGCAAGGATGCCCGCCGCTACCGTCGCAGTGTGCGCCATCGGACATTTCGAACCGGCTCTTGGGAATTTCTTTCCTCAAAGTCGGGAGCTGGAAAAAACATCTGATGGGGCGAATTCACGATTTGACAAGGCAATGCAAAAACTCAGAATCAGGAACCAATGAGCACAACAACAATTTCCCACGAGAATTGCCGCCCGGGAAACCATCAATCGGTGCTGCGCCGCACTCCGGCAAAAATCCTATGAACACAACGACCGAATTCATCCGCCGGGAACTCACGGACGTGAAGCCATGGACGGAGACGTGCGGTCGGATCCGGCCGCTCCTCGAGGAAAGCCACCATGCCGCCGCCGAGGTGCATCATCTGGAGATCACCGACGCCAAAATGCATTATCACGAGCGGACCGATGAGATTTATTACATCCTTGGTGGCGAGGGGCGCATGAGTCTGGATGGCACGGAGATTGAACTTCACAAGGGCGTGGTCGTGTACGTGCCGCGCGGCATCAAGCATCGGGCGTGGGGAAAGCTGGAGGTGCTGGTGGTGTGCATTCCCAACGGCGTGCTCCATGACGTTCACGAGGTTTAGTTGGGCGTGTTCGGAGCGCTTTCGGGTCGTGAAATTGGAAGAGCGGGCAATGCGCTTTTTCTGAGCATATTCTGGCGATGGCTTTTGATAGTTTCCGGACTTCGTTCTTGGCGGGAGTGCTGCGGCTGATCCCGCGCCGAGCGGGACACAGCCACGGTCCGTCGAAGTGGTGCTTCAGGCCTTTTTCACGAAGCAGGCTTTCAAGCTCCTCTTCGCGAGATTCCCAGCACCCAGAGCAGGGCGCCTCCGACGGCGTAGGCGATGGCGAAGCCCGGCGCGGCGGTGAACCAGGCGAAACTATTCTCCACACCATTGGGCGTGATTTTGTAAGCATGGATGAGGCCGATGGAGGAAAAGAAGCCCGCCGCGAGCAACCACGCGGCCGCGCGTTTGAACTTGTGATCAATGACCAAGGCCATCACGGCCGCGTAGATGATGGAGGTGATCAAAAATCCCTGGCTCAACGCTATGACGCCATGGATGTGCAGGTCGGGAGCAAAGCGCTCGGACGTGCGGACGAGGTCGGTGCCGGCGACGCGCAAGGTCGTTTCGATTTGCACGAGCAACCAGGCGGCCAGCGCGGGGATGAGTCCCGCCGCCACGGCGAGCGCGTGCGGTTGCGGGCTCGCTTGAAAGGCCTGGGCGGTCATGACCAGTCCGATCCACAAGAGGATGCCGAGCGTGACTTCGAGCGGCACCACGCGAAGCACCTGGCCGACCAGGCCAAAGAGCACGATGGCGCAGATGACCGCACCATTCAGCCACGAATAACCCCAGCGCGCACCCATCGCTTTCCAGCCCGGATGTCCAATATAAAGCGTGGTGGCAAAAGGGCTGCCGAGGCAAGCCGCCACGATGCTGCCGACGCCGTTGGCAAGCAGCGACGGGCGCGTGGGGAACCGGTCGCCGGCCGCCTCGGCACTCTCGAGGCATTGCAGTGAGCCGATGATGTTGAACAGTCCCATCGGCACGATCACCGCCATATAACTCCAGCCGACTTTGGAGAATAGAAATTCGAACAGACTGTTCCCGGCCCACTGTGGTGGATGGAAGGCCGCCGCGGCTGCCTCCCCCGAGGGCGCGGCGGGCGCGAGTCCCGCCGCGCGCAAAGCCCAGGCGAGCAGTGTGCCCACGACCACGGCCACGAAACCGGCGGGCAGACCGAGTGGCAGTTTCAGTTTCGCCGCATAGCACACGAGAATGAGCAACATGGGCAGCAGGCCGAGCGCCGGGCTCGCAAAGATCTGGAACACAAATCCCATCGCGATGAACGTGATGGCGATGCCGGCGAGCGAGGAGAGCATCGCCGCCCGCGGCGCATGGCGGCGCAACGCATCCCCGACGAACGCGCCGGCAAGTTCCATCACCCCGCTGATGAAACAGCCGAAGAGGCCGGCCTGCCACGCGAGCGTGGCGTCGTGCGTTTGCCGGTAGATCGGGGCCATGATAAAAACGATGAAGGCAAACAGGCTGACCGTATTGATGCCGTAGGGCAGGGCGGTCACATCCTCGCGTCCCTCGCGCCGCGCGACTTGCCACGCCTGCCACGCAAAAAACAAATTTCCCACCAGTATCGAGAGCGCCGCACCGGGAAGAATCTTGGCCGCCACCTCCGCCACGCCAATGCCGCACAGCAAAGGGCAGAGCGTGAAGATGAGCAGGAGTTGGAGCAGATTGTCCACAAACAGGCCGAAAAAGCCGTCGAGATCTCCTTTGCAAATACGAAGGAACTGCGGATTCGCCATCACGGCGGCGATAAAAACAGAAAATTCTTGCGATGAAAATGCCAGATTTTGGCTGGGGCTTGAATCTGGATTTTCCTTATTCCCGGTTCGCCCGCGCCCGTTCAATGCGGCGGATCGGAACGAGCCACGACCCGGTGACGAACACAGGCAGGCCACTCGCAGTTCACGGACTCACAAACGCGAGCGGAATGGCGAGCAGGCTGAGTTCGATTGCGTGCGGCACTTTCAACTCCAACACCATGATGGTGATGATGATGGCGAGCACTCCATCGCTGGAGGCTACGAGCCGGTTCTTTTCCATGCCTCGTTTTGCCGGAGTGGTAACGGGGCCGCAATCGTGATCATGGCGGGGAGGGGTGCCACGGCTTTTTCGCTGAACAGTTTGCGCAGCGTCGCCTGTCGGAAAGCGAAGATGCGTTCGAGGTCGCGGCAGATGAAAAGTCGTTCAATTAAACCGCCACCGAACACGGCGTAACGAACGTGATCCACGCAGCGCGTGCCACCGGTGTGCTCCTCGAAGCGGTGTTCGTGAATCCAACGGCGATAAGGGCCGCGGCGCTGTTCGTCCACGAAGCGGTGGGGGGGATCCCAGGCCGTGATCTCGCTTTGCCACCGCAACGGCAGCCCGTGCAGGCGCAATTGATAATCAATCCGGACGCCTGCCTGCATCTGAATCGGGGCGGGCGTCAACACTTCGAAACGCAACCACGGCGGCGTGAGGGTTTCCAGATTGCGGGCTTCAGCGAAAAACGGAAACAACTCATGGCGTGGAAGCGGCAGACAGAGTTCCAGATTCAAGGCGAATTCCCTCATCGCTTCGCTTTTCTTGCGGGCTTGCGCAGTTCGTCCAAAGCGGAGCAGAGATGGGTGAGGTCTTTGATTTGAAGCGCCTGCACCTTGTCGAGTGCATTCTGGTAGGCCGGCACCGCCCGCCCGCCCACCAGCAAAGCGATTTCCCCAGGCAAAGCTTCCCGCAGTCGCAGGAGTTCGCC
>JAYUBJ010000646.1:0-3359 GCA_043740915.1 Verrucomicrobiota bacterium | reverse complement strand
CTTGACTGGCGCGGCCGGCTTGGTTGGCCGCGCTGAGAACAAATACGGCAACACATCCGGCAACACGTGCACCTGCGTCGTGAATTTGAATGGCGTGGAGGTGGTGGCCGGATAGGTCAACTCCACAAAGAACGCGGACCAACCCTTTGCCGGCTTGCTGACGCGGCCTACGTAAACGCCTTTGCCCTGATCGGACAACGCCGTGCTGTGCCAGACTGGGCCGATGGTTTGGAGGCGAAAATCGCGCGCGTCCGGATTGGTGGCCTGCCACAATTTGACTTCACTCGGTGGACTCTTGGTCTGCACGCGGATCGAGCCGTCCGGCTCCAGCTTCCAGGAAAACTGCGGCAGCGGCGCGCCGGTCAAAACCGCCTGATAACACGCCAGCACCGTCAGCCAGGCGTCGGAACCGCGCAACGAATGATCGGCATTGGGCACGTAGCGGAGATACTTCACGCCCGGCAGATCCTGAAAATAAAATTGCGCGGAGTCGGGCAGGAAGAATTGGTCGCCGGATGCGTTGATGATGAACTTCGGCAGCGTGAGCCGTTCGCGGTATTCGTACGGTTCCTCGATTTTCATCAAGGCCCGGTATTCCGGTTTGCCGGTCCAATCCATGATGTGCAGGGCGCTGTAATCCCCCACCGCCGGCGCCCAAAATCCGTACGCCTCGAAATGATGTTTGAAGGACGGCTCAATGTTCAACATGTCGATCACGATGGGAATAATCGCCACGACGCGTTTGTCCACCGCTGCCGTCGTCCAGGTCGTCCAGCCGCGCTTGGAACCACCGGCCACCACGAAGCCGTCTACCTTCACACCGCCACCGGCCGGGCTGGCGCAAAACGCCGTCACCGTGTCCAGCGCGCGCACGGCACTCTTGGTCATCGGCAGGCGCGCGGGCCATTTTTCGTCGCCGGTGCGGAGAAATTTGTCCCAGGTGTAGGCAATCAGGGCATCTTCCACGCGGGATCTGGTCTCGCCCGCGAACGTCAGCGGCTGGTTCGGCACCATCTTCAATTCGGCCACGATGGATTTGGTGGCCAGTGCCACCTGGACGATGTTTGCGTCCGCGGCGGTGGGGGCCGGCTTGTCATTGCTGCCGCCAGAAATGAACAACAGCGACTTGGTGCTGGCCACCGCGTCGGGCTTGACGATCAGCAGCCAGTGTTTCCAGACGGTACGATTGACCTCGTTGGTGGTGAGCCACGATTGCGAGGTCATCTCGAGGATGAACGTCGTCTGGCCGTCGCCCTTGACGGTGTTCACGAGCTTGTAACTGTAGCTGGGGTCCGACGCGGCGATGTAACGGTCGAGTGCGGTCCGTGACTCCGCGTGGAGGCAAACGGTGCCCAGCGACGCGGCGACGAGCGCGGCAATAAATGCATTCCAGAGGAGGGGCGGAATTTTCCGGGTGGGCTGGTTCATAACGGTTGCCGCGCAGTGTCCGGCAAATCCCCGCCCCGGCCAACAAAAATCCTTGTCGCTGGCGATGCACACGGACAAATTGAGTGATCTTTATGAAACCCCGAAACTTTCGATGGCGACTCGCGCGGTTTGGCACCGCTTGGTTGTTGGTGGGCGGCGCTTCCGTTGTCCTGGCGGCGGACACCGCGTCTCTGCAACTGTTGCTTCAGCGCAGCATCATCGGCCCGGACCTCGCCCTCGCCGAGGTGCAGGCGTACACCGAGAGCCGCGTCCCGCAGATGCCACCGGTTCAAAGCGCGGCCGAGTGGGAGAAGCAGGCGAACCGTATGCGGCGCGACACTCTGGCCCATGTGGTCTTTCGCGGTGAGGCCGCGGCGTGGCGTGACGCGAAAACCAAAGTGGAATGGCTTGGCACGGTGGAAGGCGGCCCAGGTTATCACATCCGGAAGTTGCGCTATGAAGCGCTGCCCGGCTTGTGGATTCCGGCATTGCTCTACGAGCCGGACACGCTCTCCGGGGCGGTGCCGGCGAACCTGCTCGTGAATGGCCACGACGCCAACGGCAAGCAGGCGCCCTACAAACAAATCCGCGCCATCAACCTCGCCAAGCGCGGCATGCTCGCGCTGAACATCGAATGGTTCGGGATGGGCCAGTTGAGCGGGACCAATTATTTGCATTACCGCATGAACCAGCTCGATCTGTGCGGCACCAGCGGCATCGCACCGTTTTATCTCGCGATGAAACGCGGGCTGGATATTTTGCTCGCCCACCCGAATGCGGATCACCATCGCGTCTCTGTTTCTGGGCTGTCCGGTGGCGGCTGGCAGACGATTTTCATCAGTTCGCTCGATACCCGCGTAAAGCTGACCAATCCGGTGGCCGGCTATTCCAGCTTCCGCACCCGCGCGCGTTTTCTTTCCGACCTGGGCGATTCCGAGCAAACCCCCTGCGACCTGGCCACGGTGGCGGATTACGCGCAGCTCACGGCCATGATGGCGCCGCGGGCGGCCCTGCTGACCTTCAATGCCATGGACAACTGCTGCTTTGCCGCCGATCACGCGCTCCAACCGCTGATGGACGCGGCACGTCCGATTTTCCATCTTTACCACAAAGATGCGAATCTGCGTGATCATGTGAACCTCGACCCCGGCACGCACAATTATGAACAGGACAATCGCGAGGCGTTTTACCGCATGGTGGGCGATTCCTTTTACGCCGGCGACGCCAGCTATCCGCGCACGGAGATTCCCAGCGAAGCCGAGGTGAAAACCAAGGAACAACTCAACGTCCCCTTGCCCGCGGAAAACGCTGATTTCAACAAGCTGGCGCGATCGTTGAGCAAAAATCTTCCACGCCATCCGGAAATTCCAACCGGCGAATCCGCACTGCGCGCCTGGCAGCAAACCAGCCGCGCCAAGCTTCGCACAGTGGTGAAGGCCAAGGATTATGCCGTCACCGCCCAGTCGACAGGCAGCGAAACCAAAGATGGCCGCAAGGCGACCTTCTGGCAGCTCAAGCTGGGCAACGACTGGACGGTGCCGGCCGTCGAGTTGGTGCGCGGGGAACCGAAAGGCACCACGATTCTGGTCGCCGATGGTGGACGCGCGAGTGCCAGTGCCGAAGCCGGGCAACTGCTCGACGCTGGCCAGCGCGTGCTGGCGGTGGATCCGTTTTATTTTGGTGAATCGAAGATCGCCCAGTTGGATTTTTTGTTCGCCCTGCTCGTGGGGGCCGTGGGGGAACGGCCGCTGGGATTGCAAGCGAGCCAACTCGCCGCGGTCGCCCGCTGGTCACAAGCGGAGTTCAAAAGCGGCCCGGTGGCGTTGCTGGCCGTGGGCCCGCGCACGAGCACCTTCGCGCTGGTGGCGGCGGGGCTCGAGGAGCAGGCCATCGGCAGTTTGGAGCTGCGCGGCGCGCTCGGCAGTTTGAAA
>JAYUBJ010000645.1:0-10832 GCA_043740915.1 Verrucomicrobiota bacterium | reverse complement strand
GGCAGGCCTGGGCGCTCGTGTTCCTGCCGCTGGCCACCGCCGCCGTGGCAGCGACGCTCTGGCTGTTGATGCCCGCCGCGTCCCGCCGGCTTTGGCGCCATCCTGACTTCCTGGTCCCGCTGGGGTGGTTGATCCTTGCCTCGAACCTGCTCGTCTGGGCGCAGCGCTGGTCGTTGCTGGGCGCGGTGCTGAAGCCGTCGTTCACGCCGCGGATTGGCTTTTTTGGATTGGGCACCTTGTCGCTTGGCTGGCTGTTGCAATTAGTATTGGAGGCGGCTTACGCCACGTGGGTCACCCTGCTCGTTTGGTCAACAATTCGGGCGGACCGCTGCGATTTGCGCGATTCGCTCGCCCGCTCGCCTCGCTCTTTTCTGCGCGTGTTTGGATTGGAATGCATCGGCTGGGCGGTCAACCACTTGCTTGTCGCATCGACGATCGTGATGGTTTCTTTTGTCGGTATGAAGATCGCGCCGTTCTTTGGCCGGTTCGGCGTGCTGCCAATCTATGCCGCATTCCTGTTGATGGGTGCAGTGGCCGTCGCTTGGAATCTGGCGACGACCGCCTGGCTCTTGGTGGCCGTCGACGGACGGCTCGGCTTTTTCGCCACCATCCAGCACGGCTTGCGCACCAGCCTGAGCAACTTGCGGCACTGGTGCCACCTGGTCGTCGTGCAGCTCCTGCTCCTGGGATTCTGGGCATTTGTCACCTACACGTATCAGCACAATTCCGGACCGGGATCGCAGAGCACCAATTTCAGTTTGAATTACCACTTCAACTATTTCTGGGTTGGCGGCTACGAACACCATTGTGTTTGGTACCAGGAGTTCATGAAGCTGGTGGGCGCGCCTCCGCTGCAACCGGTGGCGACGCTGTTGCTGATTCCCTTCGCCCTCCTGGCCAGCGCGATCAAACTCACCCTGGCGCATCGGCTGGCGGAGAATGAGGCCAGCGCCACCGAAATTCCTCAGCCCCCGGTGATCGGCGCGACCGGTTCTTAACGCAGAGGTGTTTCTGACCCAATCCGGTGCGATGCTGTTCAACCGCGAATGAATACGAATGCGGAGAAGGGTCGAGAAGGGGTTCTTGATAATGGCTACCTCGCGCTGGAATTCAGCCCTGAATTGTCTGTTTGGTTTTGATTGCAGCCTGAACCGCTTGCCGCGGCGCTCTGCATGAAGCTGTATCATTTTATCAAGAACCGGCCGCAAGGCGGGCGAGGCGCCGGACTGGGCATTGTCTGTGGGTCGCTTCCTCGCCGGCCAACTGGCCGAGGCAGATTTTCTGGCCGCCGCAAAAATCCAAATCCGAGAACGGAGGCCGGTCAATTGTGCGAAGGCTATTTTTACGCAGGTTCAAACCGCCTCTTCACCGGTGACAAATCCACGGCCACCGCCTATCTTCAACAATCCATTGCCACGGGACAAAAGACTTATGGGGAACACACCAGCGCGGCGGCGGAATTGAAATTAATGAAAACACAGAAGAACTGATTTCTGAAAGGGCCCTGCGTATGCATTTTCGATTGACCCTCAGCGTCGCGGCGGTGGCCCTGTGTCTGGTCGCCCAAGACATGAGGGCGGCGGATGCAGGCAATTCTGGAAAGGTCAACGAACCGAAATCGGTTGCCAACGCGGCGGCGCCTGCATCGGAGAAGTCCCACCAGGCGGCGGCAAAGGCCCTGGATTATCTGGCGAAGGAAGCAGCCGCCTGGCGGAAGGATCACGACTGTGCCACCTGTCACCACGGCGTCATGACGGTGTGGGCTTTAAGCGAAGCCAAAAACCAGGGCTACCCGGTTGGCGCGGAAACCTTGGCGGACACGATTCAGTGGACCAAAGGCCAATTCGTGCCGCGCTTCAACAAGCCGCGCGATCCGCGCCCGGGCTTCAGCGTGGTGAGTCTGGCGGCGATCTACCTGGGGGTGATGTCCCAGAATTCGCCGATCCTCTCCCGCGACGAGCTTAATGGAGTTGCCGTGCATCTCGCGCGGCACCAGGAGGAGGACGGGGCATGGCTGACGCCC
Source organism: Verrucomicrobiota bacterium (assembly GCA_043740915.1). Taxonomy (GTDB): domain Bacteria; phylum Verrucomicrobiota; class Verrucomicrobiia; order Limisphaerales; family JAYTXL01; genus JAYTXL01. Next base: position 8,809 of record JAYUBJ010000645.1, on the reverse strand, counting down.
GTTTCCGGCAAACCGCCGACCTGGGATTCGCGCGAGACGCTGGCCATGCTGGCATTGCTGGCATGGGAACCGCACGTGCCCGCCGATCCAAAGGAAGCGGCTGCGGCCCGCGCCAGTCGGGAGAGAGCCACCGCCTGGTTAAGCAACACCAAGCCCGCGGCAACGGCGCAAGCCACGGCGTTGCGGTTGCTTCTCGACGTCCGCACGGGAAAATCGGCGCAGCAAATCCAACTGGCGGGCGACGCGTTGCTTAAACTACAGAACGCCGACGGCGGCTGGAGTCCGACCAGGGATCTTCCGAGCGACGGCTACGCCACCGGGCAGGCGCTGTGGGTTCTCAGTTTTGCAGGGGTCAGGAACGAGCGTCCGGAGATTGGCCGCGCGATTTCATTCTTGGTGGCGAACCAGCGGGAGGATGGGTCCTGGCCGATGACTTGCCGCAGCCAACCGGGCGTCGATACGACGCGAAAAGGAAATCCGGTGGCGATCATTTATTTTGCCAGTGGGTGGGCCACGCTCGGCCTCGTCCGTTGGGTGCCGCCGGCACTTGACCTCAGCGCCCGGCAAAAGCAGGGCTTCGATGAAATTGCGAGACTCTATGGGAAGTTTGAAGTGGATGAGCAGAGTCCCGACAAACCCGTAGTGCGGGTGAATATCGGCTCCGAATTGGACGACGAGGATCTCGCGCACCTGGTGCCACGTCTCGCGGCATTTCCACAGCTCACCACGCTGTTATTCAAGTCACCCAAGATCACGGACGCGGGGTTGGCGCACCTGAAGAACTTGCCGCAACTCCGAAGTTTGACGCTTGAGAATACCGCGATCACCGACGCCGGCTTGGGGCAGCTCAAAGCATTATCCTCGCTCGAAGCATTGAACCTCAAGGGCACCAAGGTCACGGACGCCGGGATCCAGGACCTTCAGTTGGCACTGCCCAAAGCGAAGGTGGAAAGGTGAACCGGATCCCTGGCGGTAGCCTGCCCAGATTCATACCACGGCGCGGTCGAGCAGGTTAATACTTTTTGATTTCCAGCCACAGTGGCTGGAGATCGGTTTCGGCGAGGGCGAGGGACTGGAGGTTTCGCTTGTGCCCGCGGGAAAAAGCCATGTTCAGCCAGTCCCGGGCTTCCTCCAATTTGCCAAGCTGGCATGTGTAGCACGCGAGGTTGAACGGAACCAGGGGATTTTTGGGGTGCAGCTTGGCGGCCGGCAACAGATTATTGTAAGCGGCTTGCAGGCTGCCGCCCATTGCGCGGCGGGCGGAGTAGCCAGCATGAACCCAACTTCCAACTCGCTCGGGCGCCTCGAGCACCAACGCCTGGGCAACCTGCCAGGCTTCGTCCCACTTCGAGGTTGCGGCGTAAATCTGGAAGCGCAGTTCAAGCACGTCGGGATGAGTGCGCAGCAACGGCTGGATCTGATCCAATTCCTCCGTGGCTGCGGCGGCGTTGCCCAGCTCCAGCCAGCCGGTGGCGGCGAGCAAACAATGACTGTCGGGTGGCTCAAGTGCGCCCATCGTGCAGAATAGAGTATCAGGGTTCCATGGGTCTGTCGACCAAGCCGACGAAGTGGTTGAACCATGAATGAACCCGGCGCGGCCTTTGGCCGCAAACTGTAGCCGCAACCTTCAGGTTGCGCGGTTGTGCGAACGGCCAACACGTGATCGGACGCGCGCGGGGACGCAGCCTGAAGGCGTGCGGCTGCGGGAAGTGGTTTTGGTAAGCTGACGCACGGAAATATTTCTATTCCCTTCGCCGACGCAAGCCGCTTGTATGTTCTCCACAAACCATGAAGCCTGTGATGCGCCGCCTCCATCTCGTTTTGCTGACCCTCCTGGCGGGCCTCTCCCTGGCCGCCGCCGCGGAACCTCGCAAGATCGTCCTCGTCGCCGGTCCGAAAAGCCATGGGCCCGAAGGCAACCGCATCCACGATTACCCGTGGTCGGTGAAACTCCTCAAGGTGATGCTGGACAGCAGCGACGTCGCCGGCAAATTGCGCGTGGAATATCATCTGGATGGCTGGCCGAAGGACGAACACGTGTTCGACAATGCAGCAACAGTCGTCGTGATTTCCGACGGGCGCGATGGGGATTTATTCCGCGAAGCGCCGCATCTGGAATCGCCGGAGCGCGTGGCCTTCATGGATCGGTTGATGAAACGGGGCTGCGGATTGGTCACGTTTCACTTTTCGACGTTTGGCCCGGAAAAATATTCCGAGCAAATGCTGCGGTGGAACGGCGGCTATTTCGGTTGGGAAACGGACGGTCAGCGCAAATGGTATTCGGCGATCACGACCCTCGAAGGCGAGGTGCGTCCGGCGACGCCGGGGCATGCGGTGTTGCGCGGGGTCGCGCCGTTCACGATGCGCGAGGAGTTTTATTATAATCTCCGGTTCAAACCACAGGATGCCGCGACGAAACCGATCCTGAGCGTGCCGGGGCTGGCCGGGCGCGAGCCGGACGGGCGCGTGGTGGCGTGGGCGCGCGAGCGCGAGGATGGCGGGCGGGGCTTCGGCACCACGTGCGGCCACTTCTACGACAACTGGCGCAATGATGCGTTTCGCCGGCTCATGCTCAACGCCATCGTCTGGACCGCCGGCATCCCGGTGCCGGCGGGCGGCGTGGACAGCCGCTTTTACACCCACGATCAAATTGTCGAAGCACTGGCCACGGGCACCGGCACGACGCGCGCAGTGACCGCCGCGGAGAAACCCACCCGCGCGCTGATTCTCACGGGACACGACGCCTCGTTTCATCCGTGGCGGCTGACCCATCTCGCACTGAGAGAGGCACTCGAGCGCGATCCGCAGTTTGCCATCAGCGTCACGACAAACATCGAGGATCTCGCCACGCTCGACCTCAAACGCTTCGATGTGCTCGTGCAGAATTACAGCAACTGGCAGCGGCCGGGGCAGTTGAGCGACGCCTCGAAAGCGGCGTTCACCAATTATTTGAACCAGGGCGGTGGGCTGGTGATCGTGCATTTCGCCAACGGGGCGTGGCATTTTTCACTACCCGACGCGGGCGCGAGCGACTGGCCGGAATACCGGCGCATCTGCCGGCGCGTGTGGAATCATTTCGGGAAGGGCGAATCGCAAAGCGGCCACGATCCGTATGGTCCTTTCACGGTGCGCGTGACGGGGTCCGCCCATCCGCTCACCGTGGGCTTGAAGGATTTTGAAACGACCGATGAACTTTATTTTCGTCAGGACGGCACCGAACCCATCGAGCCGCAGGTGATCGCGCGCTCGAAAGTCACGGGACGCGACGAGCCGCTGGCGTGGACTTATCCTTACGGAAAAGGGCGGGTGTTCCAAACGGTGCTCGGCCACGATGAGATGTCCGTTCGGGCAGCCGGCGAATTGATCTGTCGCGGGGCCGCCTGGGCAGCGGGACGCGGCGCGGGAAAAATATTTCCCTTGGAGGAGAATTTGAACCAGGCCGCAGCCGCGCCGAAGTAATGGGCCATTTTGGAGCCGGACCGCGTGAGCCACTGCCCTGGACCGCGGCTGTGTCCCGCCCGGGCGGGATCAGCCGCCGCAGCTTCGCCGTTTGCTGGAGACGGAGTGGAATCGGTTGCGCCTCCTCTTTTTCCACCTGCTGCGGCTGGTCGAGGACGACCCAGCCGCGGTCCGTTTCAGTCGGGGTCGGCGGGCATTTTCATTGCCGCCCGCGTGAAATCAAAACCGATGGATTTGGTATTGAAACGGCGGCGCATTCCACGGATGATCCCTCGATCAATCAGCCGAAACGCCTATTTTAACAACGCACAACCCCATTCTCATTATGCCCAAGCAAACTTTTAGATACACCACCCGTCGTCAGTTCATCGGCGCTTCCGCGCTCGCCACCTTTGGGCTCACCTACCTGCCCAGCCGCGTGTGGGGCGCAAATGAACGCCTGCAATTCGCCGGCATCGGCGTCGGCGGCAAGGGTTCCAGCGACATCGACGGGGCCGGCAATCTGGGTGATGTCGTGGCGATTTGCGACGTGGATGACAACACCCTCAACGCGAAGGCCAAACAATTCGACAAGGCCGAAAAGTTCAACGACTTCCGCGTCATGCTGGAGAAAATGGGCGGCAAGATTGATGCCGTTACGGTCAGCACGCCGGACAACGTGCATTGCTCGGCGGCGGCCACAGCCATCAAATTGGGCAAGCATGTGTATTGCCAGAAGCCTTTGACGCATGATGTCTGGGAGGCGCGGCATCTACAGGAGTTGGCCAAAAAACACAAGGTTTGCACGCAAATGGGCAACCAGGGCACGGCGGAAAACGGGTTGCGCCGCGCGGTGGAAATTGTGCAGTCCGGCGCCATCGGTGGAGTGCATGAAGTGCATGTGTGGACGAATCGTCCGGTCTGGCCGCAAGCCCCCGAGATCACGGCGCGTCCCACGGACACGCCGCCCGTGCCGCCGCATGTGCATTGGGACCTGTTCCTCGGGCCGGCGCCGGAACGTCCGTACCATCCCGCGTATCATCCGTTCAAATGGCGCGGGTGGTGGGATTTCGGGACGGGCGCGTTGGGCGACATGGCGTGCCACACCGCCAACATGGCATTCATGGCGCTGAAGCTGGGGCATCCGTTGACCATCGAGGCCGAGACCGGTCCGATCAATTCGGAGACGTTTCCGGCGTGGGCGACGATTACGTTTGAATTCCCGGCGCGGGGCAAAATGCCGGCCGTAAAATTCGTCTGGCACGAAGGCAAGACCCCGGATGGGAAAAAGAATCTGCCTTCGCCGGATCTGCTTTACGGTCAGACGCCGTCGGACAGCGGCTCGTTGCTGGTGGGGGACAAAGGCACGCTGTATTCACCGAACGATTACGGGGCCGCGTTCACCTTATATCCCGAAAAGGATTTCAAGGATTACCAGGATCCGACTCCGACGCTGCCGCGCAACGGCAAGGGCGACCAGGGCATGAAGAATGAATGGGTGGAAGCGATCAAGGCGAACGACCCGAAGATCGCGCTGTCGAACTTCGAATATGCGGGGGCGCTGACCGAGACGATCCTGCTGGGCAACGTGGCCATGCGGGTGGGCAAGAAGCTGAATTGGAACGGGCCCAAATTGAAAGTCACCAACGCGCCCGAGGCCGCCCAATATATCAAGCGCGAATACCGCGCCGGGTGGACGGCCTGAATGGTTGGGTAAGTATTTTTTGCTCACGAACATGCCGGCAGACGCCGGCATGTTTTTTTGTGGGATGGCGTTTGTACGAGCTTTACGCCACGACGCGGCGGCTCGCAAGCCGCCTCCAATCGGCGGTCGCTTGGTCGTCGAGCGCGTCAAACGCATGCAAATTTGATTATGAGTTCGCCAACAAAAAGAACAATGATGGCCGCATCCATCACAGCCGTTGTGGTTTCGTTCATGTTTGGCACATTGGAGGTCATCACCCTGTTTATTATGTTTATCGTGCCGTTCGTCGCGATTTTTGGAGTGCTTTCCATTTTCCTGCGCTTGCCGCAGGTGGCGGAGTGGCCACTAGCGCGGCAGCGATTTGTCACCTGGTTGGTAGCGGCGAGCGTTGGAGTTTTTGTCGGTCTATTGCCACTCACAATCAAGGTGTTGACGCGATGACGACCTGGTCCGACAATTGTGCTCCGGTGCCGCTTTGGTAGGTTTCCTAACCCTGCCACGAGTTGGTATCGCTGGTATTACACTCACGGCGAAACCTTATCTGCAGGAAGTGTCCGTCCGATCCGATGCCAAGGTCGACCGCGATCGTTATCTCTACAACATTCCAGCGGTGCGCGAGCTGGGACACCTGAAGTTTCACGCGGACGTAACGTTTTTTGTGGGTGAGAATGGCGCGGGAAAATCAACTCTCCGAGAAGGCTGGAATAGTTGTTGGTTGGGCTGGGTCCTGGAGCTGGCAATTCGCGCCGGAAACAGTCACGCAAGCGTTGAGGCACCGCAAAATAGTGCAATCGATGTGCGGCTTGAAAACCTTAGCGACAGCAAAGTGGTTGCGCGAAAAGCATCGCGTTGAGGTCTCTTGCGTGCAATAGATAGTGCTACTTTGGAGGGATCTGTTCTTTTGTCATGCACAACCCTTGTTCCCACGCCTGGCCTGACTGATGTTGCCCGCGACACGAGAACTCGACAAACGAGCGGTGCGGCCACGAATTGGGACAAGAAACTCGCAAAAGTGAAGCATGCAGATGTGGCCAGTTTCTTTAGAAAAGAATTGGGCTGATGGAACGGAAAGGAATTCTGCATTTCTGTGCTATTCGCTGGGAGGAAGGCAGCGGCTATTTTTAAGGCTCCGGCAGAAACACGCCGACGTGTGGCAGCAGGGCAGGTTTCCGGGCGACGGCGAGTTCTGGCAGGCAAAATGTGGCCCGCTGCTTGAGGTTGAAAGCAAAGATGGAGGGACATAACAAGAGCTTGCGCCAATCAGCAACTCACGGTCGGGACGCCCTGTCCTACGTTATTGTTGTCCCCCCGTGGTTGAAATAGATTCGTGTCCATTCGTGGTTTCAGTTCGCTGGACTTTCGAGCGGGTTTAGATTGAAATGTGAACCATGACGAAACTTTCATTCCCCTTCACCGAAGAAAAAATCCACGCGCTCAAGGTGGGTGATGAGGTTTTGATTTCCGGCACACTGTTCACCGGGCGCGACGCGGTCCACAAGTTTCTGCACGAAGGGGGCGCGCTGCCGCCGGGTGTAAATCTTCGCGACGGCCTGCTCTACCATTGCGGCCCGGTGATGATGAAGCAGGACGACGGTTCCTACAATTGCACCGCCGCCGGCCCCACCACGTCGATCCGCGAGGAGCCGTACCAAGGTCAGATCATCCGCGATTTTGGCGTGCGCGGCGTCATTGGCAAGGGCGGGATGGGTGACCGCACCCTTGCGGCGTGCAAGGAATACGGCTGCGTCTATCTCCACGCCGTCGGCGGCGCAGCGCAGGTGCTGGCCGAGTGCATCAAGAAAGTCCGCAATGTCTATTTGCTGGAACAATTCGGGTCGCCCGAAGCGATCTGGGAACTCGAGGTCGAGGATTTTCCGGCGGTGGTGACCATGGATGCGCACGGCCATTCGCTGCACCAGGAGATTTTTGCGGCCAGCCAGGCGGAACTGGCCCGTCATTTGTAAACGGGTCTGGGACGCAGATCGCCTGTTGGCAGCGGGCGACGCGCACCCCGATCCCCACAAAACAGCTTGCCGCTTCAACTCGCCGGACCATAATCGGCGAAAGATTGCGTGCGCTCCCGTAGCTCAAATGGATAGAGCAGCGGTTTCCTAAACCGTTGATCCCGGTTCAATTCCGGGCGGGAGTACCAATGATATTGAAGGTGTTGGGAAATGTCTTGGTTTCTTGGGGTCATTTTCTTCAGCCATATCCGTGAGTCAAAGCTGGTAACCACTTCGGATCGGGCGAAGTCTTCGATTGACAAATTCCCGCAAAAGCAGAGGTTCGTGCTCAGTTGAATCATGGAAATAATTTCTGCTAAAAACAGGGCTGGATTTGACCAGATTCGGCGAAGTTGGACTGCGTTGCTCGCTTTTGTAATATTACTGTCTAGCCATGTCGTGGTCAGGGAGTGGTTCGGGAATGGTTGGGCAACACTAGCAGCGGCAATTGCCGTGGGAATATGGTTTACGATTCGTCCGTGGCGGTGGGGTCTTCTATCTGGAGAAGAGAGGTATGATCTACGAATTGGTGGCTACATAAGTCTCTGTGGCTTTCTACTCGTTCAGGTTATGGCGTATTGGCGCAATTGATGTGGATTAATCGGCTCCACTTAATTGCCATGATTGTAGCCGACAATGGGAAAGTCGCTGCGGGTCACAGTCCCGCGCTCCGGAAAGCCTCCCCATTCGTGTGAATTCGCACCCATTCGTGGTTCAACTTCCCCAGTCGAACTCAGCTGAATCGTTTACGCGATCAAACCCTTCACCAGTTCGCCGTGCACGTCGGTGAGCCGGAAGTCGCGGCCCTGGAAACGATACGTCAGCTTCGTGTGATCGAAGCCGAGTTGGTGCAGCAGGGTCGCATGCAGGTCATGCACGTGGACCTTGTCGCGCGTCGCGTTGAAGCCGAATTCATCCGACTCGCCAAACGTCACGCCGGGCTTCACACCGCCACCTGCCAGCCACATCGTAAAGCAATTCGGATGATGATCGCGCCCATCGTTGCCGCCTTGCACCATCGGCGTCCGGCCAAATTCACCGCCCCAAATGACCAGCGTGTCCTCAAGCAAACCGCGTTGCTTGAGGTCCTTGATCAGCGCGGCGCTGGCGCGGTCGGTCTTGCCACATTGGTCTTTCAACCCGCTGACCAGCCCGCCGTGGTGGTCCCAGGCTTCGTGAAAAATCTGTACAAACCGCACACCCCGCTCCACGAGCCGGCGCGCCAGCAGACAGCTCGTCGCAAAATTGGTCTTGCCCGGTTCCGCTCCGTACAGGTCCAGCGTTTCCTTGCTCTCCTTGGAAATATCCATCAACTCGGGCGCGCTGGTCTGCATGCGGTACGCCATCTCAAACGAGTTGATGCGCGTGGCGATTTCCGGGTCTCCGGCCTGCGCGAGCTTCAACTCGTTCATTCGCCGAAGCGTCTCGATCGAATCCTTCTGCATGCCCGCGTCAATTCCCTCGGGGTTGGACAGGTAGAGCACCGGGTCGCCGCTATTGCGGAACATCACGCCCTGATGGATCGACGGGAGAAACCCGCTGCCCCAGCACGATGCGCCGCCGCTGACATTCTTGATTCCCGTGCTGAAGACGACGAATGCGGGCAGGTTGCTCGATTCGCTGCCCAGGCCGTAGGTGATCCACGACCCCATGCTCGGCCGGC
>JAYUBJ010000644.1:0-3364 GCA_043740915.1 Verrucomicrobiota bacterium | reverse complement strand
GGGCTGCAAATCATCCGGTTGCTCGCCGAGGCCGATGAATTTAATGGGCAGGCCAAGTTCCTTCTGAATCGCCACCACCATGCCGCCCTTGCTCGTGCCGTCGAGCTTGGTGACGACGAGGCCGGTGAGCGGCACGGCCTTGTGGAATTCGCGCGCCTGATTAAGCGCATTCATCCCCGTGGTGGCATCGAGGACCAGCAACACTTCGTGCGGCGCGCCGGCCAATTGTTTGCCCATGACGCGATGCAGCTTTTGCAATTCCTGCATCAGATTATGTTTCGTGTGCAGCCGCCCCGCCGTGTCCACGAGCAGATAATGCGCCTGGCGCGCGCGCGCGGCCGTGACGGCGTCGTGCGCCACGGACGCCGGGTCCGCCCCATACGCGCCGGCCACGACCTCGACCTTGAGGCGCGCACCCCAGAGTTTGATCTGCTCGATGGCGGCGGCGCGAAAGGTGTCGCACGCGGCGAGCACCACGCTTTCACCCCGCGATTGGATCAAATGTGCGAGCTTGGCGGAAGTCGTCGTCTTGCCGGTGCCGTTCACACCGACGATGGAAATGACCGTCAAACCCTGCGGTGATCGATGCAACGCCACCTGCTCCGACGCAAGACTCTTTTCCACCTCACGCCGCGCGATGGCAAAAACGTCCAGGCCGGCACCACCCTGGGTCTCGTAGGATTGCTTCACGGCGACGACAATTTGCGTCGTCATCGCGTGGCCGAAGTCGGCGGCGATGAGCGCGTGCTCCAGTTCGGTGAGCGACTGTCCCGTGAGCTTGGGGGACAGCGTGACGATGCGCTTGATCTCGTGGACCAGCTTGGCATGCGTCTTTTGCAGCCCCTCTTTGAACTTCTGAAACAGGCCCATGAAGCGTCAATGCGGATTGGAGATCGCGGGCTGCAGGCTGGTCTGCGGGATCACCGGAAGAACCAGCTTTGCTGCCCGGCTCCGGACCTTCGCCTTCATCCTCACCACGTAATCCAACGGCAGTTTGATCGAACCGATGAGCGGGCGGCCCTTGTTCATGCCGTGGCAGTCCGAGCCGCCGGTGACCAGCAAACCCTGCTGCTCCGCCAGCAGCGAATAATGCTGGCCCTGTGCCGTCGAGTGCCGGGTGTGAAAACATTCCAGGCCGTCCATGCCCATTTCGGCGAGGACGGGAATCGCCTCATCCGTGCGGTTCAAACCGGGATGCGCCATGACGGCGAGGCCGCCGGCTTGATGAATCAGTTCGATCGCTTCCGCCGCAGCCATTTTGAACTTGGGCACCCAGGCCGGTTTGCCTTTTTTCAAAAAACGGTCAAAGGCCTCGTCCTGGGTGGCACAGAGGCCGGCTTGAACCAGCGCCCGGCCGACGTGCGGACGACCGGGCGAACGGCAGTTGGCGATTTTGAAAACGGCCTCGGCGGGCAGCGCCAGTCCCAGTTCGTTCAGCCGGGCGCACATTTCGCGAATGCGATTCTGGCGCACCTCCTGAAACTTGGCCAGCTCGGTGAGCAACCGGGCATTCTCCGTGTCGAGAAAATAGCCGAGGAGATGAAGCTCGTTGCCGCTCAGTTCGGCCGTCAGTTCGGAAGCCGGGATGAATTCGATGCCGAGGTTCCCACACGCCGTCGCCATGCGCGGGCAGCCTTCCACCGTGTCGTGATCGGTCAGCGCCACCACCGACAACCCGTTTCGATGGGCATGGCCGGCGAGTTCCTCCGGCGTGTACGTGCCGTCGGAGAAATTGGTGTGGAGATGGAGGTCGGCAAACATGGAGCCAAGGCAACGCTACAATTTACAACTCGCAATTTCACCGCCGGCGGAGTCCGGCAACTCCAGGTTGTTTTGGATTTCGTGATTCACGTTTTTCATTTCACGGTCCGTGCTGGGCGCATCAATTCGCCCTTTACCTTGTCGAGGATACCGTTGACAAACTTGCCGCTGTCGTCCGTGGAAAATTTTTTGGCGATGTCCACCGCCTCGTTGATGCTGACCACCGGCGGGATGTCGTCGCGGTGCTGCATCTCGTAAATCGCCAGACGCAGAATGTTCCGGTCCACCACGGCCATTCGGTGCAGATCCCAGTTTTTAGCGTGTTTCATGATCTCCGCATCCAATTGGTCGCGGTGCTCCAGCGTGCCGCGGATCAAAGGATCGGCGAAGACCCGCAACGCCGTCTCCTCCGTGCTCAAGGGCGGCAATTCCGTCTTTTGCCCCCACTTGGCGTCGCCCTTTTCATCGGCGATGGCCGACGTCCGCTGCGAATTCCAAAAATGGTCGAGCGCCGCCTGTAAATTCTCCGGCGGATTCAAATCGTGCTGGAACAAAAACTGGACGGCGCGTTCCCGTGCCTCTCGTCGCATACCCATGGTGCAACCATGCAGCAGAAAACTGGCAGGGTGAAGGTAAATCTACGTCTCAATACTTCGGCACGTTGGGGTCGATCTCGTCCGCCCAGGCGCTGATGCCGCCTTTCACGCTTTTCACGTACTTGAATCCCTGTTCCCGCAAAAAGTTTAGCGCCTTCATGGAGCGAATGCCGCTCTTGCAGTGGAGATAATACTGCGTGTTCGGGTCGAGCTCGGTGAAGCGTTGGGAAAACTGGCTCAACGGCAGCAACGGCACGCCGTTGACGTGGGCGATCTCGTATTCGTCCGGCTCGCGCACGTCCACCACCTTGATGCCAGACTTCGGATCATCAAGCACCCGCTTCATTTCGTGGACATCCACTTCGTCCGGGTTGACCGCGGGATTCACCGGCTCGGTCGGGATGCCACAGAACATTTCGTAATCGATGAGCTGGGTGATCGTCGGATGGTCTCCGCACAGCGGACATTGGGGATCGCGGCGGAGCTTCAACTCGCGGAACTTCATGTCGAGCGCGTTGAAAAGCAGCAGGCGGCCAACGAGCGAACTGCCTTTGCCGAGGGCGAGCTTCAGAATTTCGGTTGCCTGGATGCAGCCGATGATACCGGGCAGCACGCCGAGCACGCCGCCCTCGGCGCAACTGGGCACCATGCCCGGCGGCGGCGGTTCCGGGTAGAGGCAGCGGTAACACGGCCCGCCGAGATGCGGCGCAAACACACTCGCCTGGCCCTCGAAACGGAAAATGGAACCGTAAACATTGGGCTTCTTCAGCAATACGCACGCGTCGTTGGTCAGATAGCGGGTCGGAAAATTATCCGTGCCATCCACAATAATGTCGTATTTGGCCATGATCCCCAGCGCGTTTTCGCTGGTGAGGCGCGTGTTATACAAGACCACCTCGACGCCGGGATTGATGCGCTTGATCGTGTCCCGGGCCGATTCGGATTTGGGCCGGCCCACGTCCGCGGTGCCGTGAATGATCTGGCGCTGGAGATTGGAAAAATCAACG
>JAYUBJ010000643.1:0-3368 GCA_043740915.1 Verrucomicrobiota bacterium | reverse complement strand
CGGGGTAGGGGCCGACTTGCAGGAGCACGTCGTCTTCTTGCAGTACTTTTTGCGTGGAAGGAATCGGCAGGAGGCTGTCGATCCGCGCGCCCAAGTCGTCGTCCGGCAGCTTCAACGCGCGGCGATAGGCCGCGTTTTGCAGCGGCACGGTGCGGATCCCAGCCTGGGGAAACCCGTGGTAGCCGCCATCCTCGATGTCCTTCAAGAAGTGGTTGATCACCGGCGGCGGAATGAAAAAGCCGGTGTTCTCCAAACCTTGAATGCCTTGGAAGGCGACGCCCGCGACCGCATCATCCTGAATCACCGGCCCGCCGCTGTTACCGGGATTGATGGCCGCATCCGTCTGCACGCCGAGAAACGAACGGTTGCCGATGTGCACATAACTCTGCATTTCGATGCGGGACACCACCCCGCGAGTGTAGGAGATTTGTTCACCGCCGGCGGGATAACCATAAGTGACCACCGTGGTCCGCACTTTGGGCAACTCGCCGATGTTGAGCGGTTCCATGCCTTCGAAGAATCTCTCATCTTCCACGCCGAGGATTGCGAGATCGCAATCGTGGCCGATGAACAAGACTTTCGCCTGGTATGGTTTCGGGTCTTGGTAGCGCCGGACGAGGATTTGTTTGGCCCAACTGACCACGTGCGCGTTGGTCATGATGCGCTTGCCCTTGATGACGAAGCCGGACCCGCCGCTGCGGCGCACGGAATCGAACCGCCAGGGCGCGTCCCAGATGGGCGACTGGCTGGAGTTCAGGATTTGCACCACCGACTTTTCCGGCTCGGCGCCGTAAGTGGCCGGATGCAAAAGCGCGACGAATAAAAGCAAAAAGAAACGGGCAATGTTTTTGGTCACGCCGCGAAAATGGTGAAGGGCGCAAAAATGGTCAAGCCTATTGCATGGAGAGGAGTGCCCCGAATCGCACGGACCGCGGCTGTGTCGTCCCCGACCAGCCGCCGCACGTCGAAATGGTGGGGCGCGGCAAATATGTTCACACGGCTGCTCATTCTAATGTTGCTGCGGCTGATCCCGCTCGGCGCGGGACACAGCCGCGCTCCAAGAGTTGGGTCAGGATGCGCCCGCACCAGCGCGACGGTCCGGTTTTCCCATAGTTGAATGGGGTGCGAAGGTCGCTGCCATGGTGGCGACGGCGAGAGCAGCAGCGGCGGAAATCGAGATGGCCCATCCGACCGGCGCAGCCTGGACGGCGTTGGCGGAGATGACAACGACGAGTCCGCTCGCGCCTACTGTGACCCCGCGTTTGGCGAAGAATTCGCGCAGGCGTTCGACGGCGTGATGGACACGCTTTTGCGCGGCCTCGTCAGTGACACCGAGGGTTTGCGCGATCTCATGCGCGGACTTGCGTTCAAAGTAACGGAGCAACACGGCGTTGGGGTCTGGGTCGCCCAACTCGCCCAGCGCCTCGTCGAGATGCGGGGCGATGTGGTCCCAGACGACATCGGGTTCGGCGGCAAGTATTTCGTTCAGGGCGGCGGCCTCCCGTTCACGGGCGCGCCGGCGAACATCGGCGCGGACACTGTTTGCGGCGAGGTTTTGCATTGTACGGTGCAGCCAGCCAGCCAAGACGGGTTGACCTGTGAGTTGCCGGGTATTCTTCGCCATCGCCACAAACACGGCCTGCGTCACATCCTCGGCCAGATGCGCGTCGCGAACCATCCGCAAGGCGGCGGAATAGACGAAGTCAACGTGCCGGCGCAAGAGTTCGGCAAACGCCGCTTCCGAGCGGCGCTCGGTGTAATCGCGCAAAAACTGTGGGTCGGTCAGGCGGTTCACTCATTGAATAGTAACCGCCGCCGCGCAAATCAGACAGGGAATCTTTCTCGCGTCCCGCCGCGAGTTTGGCGACGGCGAGGTCATGGACTTCCAGGCACAATCCGCAGCCGTTGCCAGTGTTGGCATTGTGCACCGTGACCAATCGGCTTTTCCAACCCGCTGGTAAGATGGCGGTTTCTTCCGCCACGCCATGCGCGTAATAGCCGAACGTCTGATGGAATGGTGAGCCTTCACCGATTGAACCGTCAATCAGATCGGCATCGGCAGGATTGCGGAAGGTGAACACGTCGGCTTCGATGGATACCAACAGATCGGCGGGCGCATCCGGAAACTGACCCAGCACGGCCTGGCTGCCAATGACAACGATTTCAGTCGCTCCGGTAATGCCGACGGCGGCGCGAATGATGTGTTCAAGTTGCGGTCGTTGCATGGCGGAAAAGCCGCTTTAATTCCCATACTTCTTGCGCGTCCAACACGCCAGCAAACGGCGAATTCTGGCGCAACCGCCGGGCTTCCTCGCTGCTGGAATTCAGGAGTTCGCAAATCTCCTCCAGCGGGCGTTTCAGCAACTCCCGCCATTCCGCATAACATCGGAGCAGGGAAGGGGCGTTGGCGTTCAGGCGGGTCCAGCGGTCGAGATTGTCGCGGGCGACCCGGAGCAACTGCGGCTGCTGGCGCAATCGCGCGGCGACGCGGCGACCCTAATTGGGCCACCCACCGAGGTCAACGCCGACATCGATCGGCCCGGTGTAATCGCGCAAAAGAGGTTGGTCGGTCAGGCGGTTCACTCATAGAATCGTAACCGCCGCTGCCCAATGCGGACAGTGAAAGGAGACAATTCATTCCGATGGGGCTCAATTCCGTCGCGATATCGCGGTGAAGGCGCTGTAGCGGCGGGACGCCCGCCGCTACGCGAGGGGGCACGCACATCCGTTCGCGACGTCGCAGCGAAAGTGTTGTCCGCTCAAACCCCAGGTCAAGGAAACTTTGGAAAGTCGCGAGCATCCACGATTTTGGGCGTTACAAATACCACGAGGCTTCTCGGCCCTGCCGGCGTATTCGTGGAATCCGGCAACTTTCCGCCGTTTGGAAGGTCTTGTGCAAAGACCAGGGTTTGACCCGGGATTAGCGTGGTCCTGCTCGTCACTTGTGTCGACCGTGCGGCAGGTTGAGAAAAATCAGCGGCAATGTGAATGAAATCTCCGATTACCAGCAGGTCGAAGGTTGCGGCGTTGGTCGAATAGAGTGCGGTCACGTCCAATCCTATGCCCGGATCCGCATCTATAATACCATTATCACTTACTTGGTGGATCTTCTGCCAAGAAAGTTGTGCTTGTCGTCCACTACGAGTGATTACCCGTGGTGCGCCGATAATACTTACATCACTCGCCTCTTGCATGGCCTCGTTGAGCACTTTGAATTGCTGTTCGGTAAGCAAACCGCTTTTGCTGCCCGGTGCGTTTGGTGTCCATCGGACGCCGAAAGATTTCAAATCCTCGCTGGGCACGGAAACGAATGTGGCAGCTATAAGAATTTGCGCATCTTCCGTTTCCTCCATATCCGGCGGATTGTT
>JAYUBJ010000642.1:0-3371 GCA_043740915.1 Verrucomicrobiota bacterium | reverse complement strand
GGGAATGCACTTCCCGGGCGTTATGCTTGTGGTAATCCCGCAGTAATTGGATCGCGTCCAGATAGTTGCCGGCCTCCCACTCCCGTTGCACCCGCTCGTACTCGGCGTTCTTCACCGCGGCGGTCTCGTCCGCGTACAGCACCTTGACCGTGCGCTGGGCCACAAAGTGGGAAATGTCATGCGCGCACAACAACCCAAAGCCCAGCAGGTTGATCAGCCACGCGCCGCCGAACAACATCATGCGCCGGTAATCCTCGTTGAAGGGTGAATTTTTCCTTGTCGCCGTGGCTTCCGTATCGGTGGCGATGGTGGTCAACGTTTCCGGCCCGGCGGCCATCACCTTCGCATGATAAGCGTACATGAAATGGCCGAGCACAAAAACGCCCGTCAGCAGCACCAGATACAGAAAACTTTTTACTCCCGCGTTCATCGGCTCAACTTGCTGAAATCAGTTTGGGTTCCCTGGGCCCGAATTGGCAAGACGGATTGCGCGCGGCCGAAGTTTCTCAATTCTGGCGCCACGCCCGGGCCACTTGGGCCGCCAGTTTGGCGAGCCAGACCGCCGGCTTGGCCTGGGCCTGTTTCGCGCTGGTGAGTTTTGACACCAACTCGTGGGTCTGCGTGAAGCGCTGGCCAACCAATTTCTGGTCGCTGACCATGCCCGCCAACCCGAGGCACGGGATGTTCATCTGTCGGCACCGATAAGCGATTTCCCCGACACCCTTGCCCATCAACGTCGATTTGTCGATGGCACCCTCGCCGGTGATCACCAGATCAGCCGCGCTCAAGCGGCGCTTCAGCTCGGCGTGGCGGGCAAACAAATCAAAACCCGGCCGCAGGCGGGCACCGAGAAAACAACGCAGTCCGAAGCCCAGTCCGCCGGCCGCGCCAGCACCTGCTTCGGCGGCGCACGGACGGTGCAAGTCGCGATCCGCCGCGGCGGCCAGGCGCCGGAGGCATTGGTCGGCCCGGGCAAAATCCTTCGGGGTCAATCCTTTCTGAGGGCCATAAACCCGGGTGCAACCCTGGGGGCCGAGCAAAGGGTTTTGCACATCGACGGCCACCAGTAATTCTTCAAACCAACGCACCCGCGGCGGCGGACAGATTCGTGCGAGGGCTTTGAGCGCTGTCCACTGCTCAATCGGTTCATCATCCTTGTCCAAAAACCGCCAGCCCATGGCCAAGGCCACCCCAAAGCCGCCGTCATTGGTCGCGCTTCCGCCAATCCCAATGAGGCAGCGCCGGGCGCCCTTCTTGGTGGCGGCCTGCAACACCGCACCCAGGCCAAAAGTGTCGAGTTCAAACGGATGAAATTTGTTCGGCGGCAACACGGCCAGGCCGATGATTTTCGCCGTCTCAATGATGGCCATTTTGGACCGCGGCTCCCAACTCCAACTTGCCTCGCACGGGCGATGGGCCGCGTCCACGGTCGTGGTCATTTGTGGTTCCGCGTGCAGCGCCTGACTCAGGATTTCCCCGAAGCCGTCGCCGCCATCGCTCATGGGGAGCAGTTCCAAGGTGTCGGCGGGACGCATTTTACGCCAGCCGGCGGCGATCGCGTCGGCTGCGGCTTGCGCCGTGAGCGTGCCTTTGAATTTGTCCGGAACAATCAGAACGTGCAGTGACATGGGCGGGGATTAAATCATTTTTGAAATCAAAGTCCAAGGTCTAATGTCCGGGTTTTGCCAGGCAGATGCGGGCGATGCGCCGAACCGACTTCCCGCACGACGCAACCGCGCCCTGCCCCCGGGACCGCGGCTGTGTCGCGCGCCGCGCGGGACCGGCCGCAGCAGCTCGGCCTTGTGGGGGACGGGAAATACCCGATGCGTTTGGTCTTGCTGACGTGCTGCGGCTGGTCGGGGACGACACAGCCGCGGTCCGCGCGTTCCGCGCCGGCTCCCTCCGGGGACAGTGACACGTTGCTCCCTTCGGGTGGGGCGCGTCTCAGTTTCTTGCACGGGAGTCCGGGAGAATCCAAGGTCCGCTAAAAGCCACGAAGCATGCGACTAAACCGGACCGCGAGTTGTCCCAACTCGCAGCGCGTGGCGGAACCGAGGCAGCCCGGGTAAATTTCAACGCGGGTTTGCTGGCGACGCGCTGCGGTTTGGGACAAACCGCGGTCCGGGGGCGGGAGTGCCGAGCCATGCGTGGCACTCGAGTGCATGGGGCTTCAGCAACGAGGGTGCGAGCGAGAACGGCCGGAACCTCGGAAGGACCATGCCAAAAACTGACACGCGCCCGGCGCGTGGGCCAGAGAAGGAAAGTGTTGCCAAACGAAGTGGCTGTGGCAATTTATGAACTGTCGAGTTAAACGCTATGAATAAACCAACCATTGTTGCTTACCTGAAACCGTCTTGCGGCTGGAGCCAGGGCGTGCGCGCCATCATGCGCAAATACGACCTGCTGTTTGAAGACCGGGACATCATCAACGACCCGGCACAGCGTGCCGAGATGATCGAAAAGAGCGGCCAGATGCTCAGCCCATGCGTCGAAGTCAACGGCCGGATGCTGCCCGACATTAGCGGCGAAGAAGTGGAAGCCTATTTGCTGGCCAACAATCTGGTTGGCACCAACGACCGCCCCGCCGACGCCCCCACGAACGCGCCGTGCGCCTCGCATGAGCCCGAGCCGACGGTGCTGCAGTTCCGCCGTTGATTGATTCCGCGCCATGCTGCCGCCATGGCTCTGCCGCTGACTTACAACGTGCGCAATGTGTTCGTGCGCTGGCGCGCGTCCCTCGCCACCGTCTTGGGCATCGCACTGGTCGTGGCGGTTTATGTCATCGTCCAGTCGATGGCAGCGGGTTTGGAGAGATCCAGCAGCAACACGGGCGACCCGCGCAACCTGATTGTCGTCCGCAAAGGTTCCACCGCCGAATCGAGCAGCCTGGTCAGCCGCGAGCAATTCAAGGCCCTGCAATATCTGCCGGACATCGCCCGCAACGCCCAAGGCCTGCCGCTGGTTTCACCGGACGTGTTGACCTTGGTCAGCCTGCCGCGTAGCAATGGCCAGGGCGAGTCCCATGTCCTGGTGCGGGGTGTCTCGCCGCAAGGCCTCGAACTCCGCCCGCAGGTTACGCTGGTGGACGGACGGTGGTTCGTGCCGAAAAAGCGCGAGGTGGTTGTCAGCCGCCGGCTCGCCGCTCGTTTCGCCAATTTCATGTTGGGCGATTCCTTTAAAGTTGGCCCACACACCCTGACGGTGGTCGGCTGGATCGACGGCCGGAGCAGTGCCTTTGATTCCGAAATCTGGCTGGATGCGGATGAAACCCGGGAGTTGTTCAGCCGCACCATGTATTCCAGCATCCTCCTCCGCCCGGTGGACGCCACAGCGCAAGCCCGACTCGCCGCGCGGTTCGAGGCCGACAAGCG
>JAYUBJ010000641.1:0-10915 GCA_043740915.1 Verrucomicrobiota bacterium | reverse complement strand
CTAGGCCGCGCATTCGTCGGTTTGACGCTGGTGAAACAGGCGCAAGCGACGCATCTGAAAGAGGCATTCGCCGCCCATCTGGTACCGGAGCAACGCGGCTGGTTGGACGAACTGGCGCCCGTGGCGATCACTTGGATCGATGGAAGGAAAATCAAACTTCTCTACAGCGAAGAGACCGATCCCGCCAAAGGCGAAGCCATCGCGCCCGAAGCGCAGGTGAAGTTACAAGAGTGCTTCCAGTTGCAAGCGCAGCCGCTGATCTGCGAAGGCGTCCTGCCGGTCAAACTCTGGCTGTGCACACCCGACGGCAAACGCATCGAAGCCACGCTGAACTGGCCTGCGTTCAAAACGAGCAGCTATCCCAAACTCCGATCCGCATTGCAAAAGAAATTCCCCGGCGTGCCGTGGATTTGAGAGCCTGAGAGCGCTCGCTGTGGTTTCACGATCTGCGGGAGGAGACGCATCCCAGTCCTGTGCAGCCCCAACGGGGCTGAGGCTGGTAGCCCAGGGTTGCGAGGAACGAGCTACCCTGGGGAAAAACGTCCTTGCGTGCAACCCCAACGGGGTTGCGTCCGTTTCTCGCACGGCCACAACTCCGTTGGAGTTAAACCTGGTTTACGCCCTCCACCCAAGGTAGCGCCCCGCGCGCAACCTTGGGCTGCAGGCCACAGCCCCGTTGGGGCTGAATCGCCGAGGCTTGCACAAAATTGAGGTGCAGTGCTGCGCGGCACCAGTGGAAGAAACCGGCTTCAAAAAGTCGGTCCATGGCCTATGGTAGCTGTGCGGTTCAACTTTCAAACCCAAAAGGCAACGACCATTATGAGATACGGATCCCGGAACAACATCACGGCCAAAGTCACTTCGATCAAAAGCGACCAAATCATGTCCCTCGTGAAATTCGAGGTGACGACCCCGGCGCAAATGGCTTCGGTGCTGACCACCGAATCCCTCCAGGATCTCGGCCTCAAAGTCGGCGACACCGTCCAACTCATCGTCAAAGCGGTTCAGGTGATGCCGGTGAAGGAGTAATCAGTAGCGGTAATGCTCCGGCTTGTAGGGGCCGTCCACCGAGATGCCGAGGTACTCGGCCTGTTTCTTGGTGAGTTTCGTCAGTTTCACGCCGATTTTTTCGAGGTGCAGACGGGCCACTTCTTCGTCGAGCTTCTTCGGGAGGCGATACACACCGACTTTGTAGGTGTCCTTGTTTTTCCAGAGGTCGAGTTGCGCGAGGACCTGGTTGGAAAACGAGTTCGACATCACGAAGCTCGGATGGCCCGTGGCGCAGCCCAGATTCACCAGCCGGCCTTCGGCGAGGATGAAGATGCTGTTGCCGTTGGCAAAGGTGTATTTGTCATACTGCGGCTTGATGTTGAGCTTCTTCACGCCCTTCGCGGTGTTCAGGCGGTCCATCTGGATCTCGTTGTCGAAGTGGCCGATGTTACACACGATGGCCTGGTCCTTCATCTTCGCCATGTGCTCGAAAGTGATGATGTCGCAGTTGCCGGTGGTCGTGACGTAAAGGTCGGCGGTGCCGAGGGTGCTTTCAATCGTATTGACCTCGAAGCCTTCCATCGCGGCTTGGAGGGCGTTGATGGGATCAATTTCAGTTACAATGACGCGCGCGCCGAAACCGCGCAGCGAGTGCGACGAACCCTTGCCGACATCGCCGTAACCGCAAACGCAGGCGACCTTGCCGGCGATCATCACGTCGGTGGCGCGCTTGATGCCGTCGGCCAGAGATTCGCGGCAACCGTAGAGATTGTCGAACTTCGACTTGGTGACGGAGTCGTTGACGTTGATGGCCGGGACAAGGAGCTTGCCCTGTTCGAGCATCTGGTAGAGGCGATGGACGCCGGTGGTGGTTTCCTCGCTGACGCCTTTCCAGTCCTTCACGATTTTGTGCCAGAGACCGGGGTGTTCCTTCGCGACGCGCTTGAGGAGATTCTTGATCACCTGTTCCTCGTGGGAAGCACTCGCAGTGTTGACCCAGTTGTCACCCGCCTCGAGTTGATAGCCTTTGTGAATGAGGAGCGTCACATCGCCGCCATCATCGACGACGAGCTGCGGGCCGAGTTCGCCGGGATGGATCACCGCGTCAAGGGTGCAGTCCCAATATTCTTCCAGCGTCTCGCCTTTCCATGCGAACACAGGGATGCCGGCTTTCGCGATGGCGGCAGCGGCCTGGTCTTGCGTGCTGAAAATGTTGCAGCTCGCCCAACGCACAGACGCACCGAGGTCCACGAGCGTCTCGATCAGGATGGCCGTCTCGGTGGTCATGTGGAGCGAGCCGGTGACCCGCACGCCCTGAAGCGGCTTGCTCGGGGCATATTTTTTCCGGATCGACATCAAACCGGGCATTTCCTGTTCAGAAACGTCGATGGTCTTGCGACCCCAGTCGGCCAGGGAGAGGTCCTTTACTTTGAAGTCGTGTTTCGGTGAGCCGTTGTGATTCTTGCCGGCCGGTTTGGCCGCAGCTCGAAGGAGTTTAACGCGGGATGGAGGAAGTTTTACTTTGGTTGCCATAATTTTGGTTCGAGAATTGAGATTGCAGTTTACTTCACCGCGCGCTTCAAGGCGGCGGCTTTGTCGGTGCGTTCCCAAGTGATGCTGTTGAGATCATTCACTTTGCCGAAGTGACCGTAGTTGGTGGTCTTGCTGTAGATGGGGCGGAGTAGATTGAGTTGCTTGATGATGTCGGCCGGCTTGAAGCTGAATACTTCGCAGACCGCTTTCTCAATCGCCTCATCTGTCAAGCCGCTCCGCGCCGTGCCAAACGTGTTGACGCAGACACTGACCGGGTTGGGATGTCCGATGGCATAGGCGAACTGAATCTCCGCGCTGGTCGCGAGTCCGGCGGCGACAATGTTCTTGGCGACGTAACGGCCCATGTAGGCCGCGCTGCGGTCCACCTTGCTGGGATCCTTGCCCGAGAACGCGCCACCGCCGTGACGGCCCATGCCGCCATAGCTGTCCACAATGATCTTCCGCCCGGTCAATCCGGTATCACCTTGCGGCCCGCCCACCACGAACCGCCCAGTGGGATTGATGAGAAACTGCGTCTGCTTGGTGAGCAACTTTTTCGGCAGCACCTGCTTGATGATCTCCTCGATGCAAAAATCCTTGATTGTCTTGTGCGTCACATCGGGCGCGTGCTGCGTGGAAATGACCACGTTGGTGATGGCGACCGGCTGGTCATTGATGTATTGCACGGAAACCTGGCTCTTGGCATCGGGACGGAGCCACTTTACCTTGCCGGACTTGCGGATCCGCGTGAGTTCGGCGCCCAACTGGTGCGCAAACATGATCGGCGCGGGCATCAACTCCGGCGTCTCGTTGCACGCGTAACCGAACATGAGGCCCTGATCGCCGGCACCCTGCTCGGCGTGGCCCTTGCCTTCAGCCGCACGCTCATCGACGCCTTGCGCGATGTCGGGCGACTGTGAGGTGATGGCGTTCATGATGAGCACCTTGTCGGCGTGGAACACGTCGTCGTCATGCGTGTAGCCAATCCCCCGGATGGCGTCGCGGGCAATCTGGTTGTAATCCAGCTTCGCCTTGGTCGTGATTTCGCCGCCGACCACGACGAAGTTTGATTTCGCGTAGGTTTCGCAGGCGACGCGGCTGTGTTTGTCCTGCGCGAGGCAGGCGTCCAGCACGGCATCCGAAATGGTGTCGCACACTTTGTCCGGGTGGCCTTCGCCGACGGACTCCGAGGAGAAGATGTAATTTTTGCTCATGTGGTATTCAACCGGCCCGGGTTACAATAATCATATTGACGTATCAGGATTTGAAGATATAACCATTAGCTAACGCGTCAACCATTAATTTGGAGAATTTCACCAGCCAACGATTGCCATGTCCACCACCCTGAAGTCACTGCGCGCGCTCGCCGACCTCACCCGGCTGCGCCTCATCGCGCTGCTGGAGAAGGATGAACTGTCGGTCAACGAACTCCAGGAAGCCGCCCGCATGGGGCAGTCCCGTATTTCCACGCACCTGGGCTTGCTGCAGGACGCCGGACTCGTCCAGTCGCGCCGCGAAGGGAAGCGGACGTTTTACAAACTGAACGCGGACGCCGACTCCGTGGCGCGCGAATTCATCCGGCTCGCCATTCGCGGGGCAGCGGAGCTGCCCGAGCACGCCGCCGACCAGGTCAATCTGAAGCGCGTCCGCGCCCGGCGCAACGAGCAGGCCCAGGTTTATTTCAACCAGGTCGCCGGCCGTTTCGACCGCAGCTACGGGCCGGGGCGTTCGTGGCAGGCGTTCGGGCATTTGCTGTTGCGGATCCTGCCACCGCTGACGGTCGCGGATCTGGGCTCGGGCGAGGGCTTGCTCAGCGAACTCTTGGCGCGGCGGTGCAAGCAAGTCATCGCGGTGGACAACTCGGAAAAGATGGTGGCCTTCGGCGCAAAAAAAGCGAAGCAAAATGGTTTGAAGAATCTGGAGTTCCGACTGGGTGATCTGGAAGCGCCGCCCATCGAAGCGCAGAGCGTTGATCTGGTCATCCTGAGCCAGGCGTTGCATCACGCCGCAGCGCCGGCCAAGGCGATTGCCAGCGCGCATAAGTTGCTCCGGCCCGGTGGGCAGATCATGATTCTTGATTTGTTGCAGCACAATTTCGAACGGGCGCGCGAGCTTTACGGCGACCGCTGGCTCGGATTCGCCGAGAGTGAGCTTCACCGCTGGCTCGAGCTGGCGGGGTTCAAGAGAATCGAGATCACCATGGTTGCCCGCGAGGAGGAGCCGCCGCATTTTCAAACCGTACTGGCCGGCGGATCCAGGTGAACGGAAGCGCGGCGCTCGGTGCCCGCTGCCCATCCGGACAAAAGTCGGTGACCCTCGCCCCCCCATTACCACGGCTCTACCTCAGCCTGGTCTGCAGGATGGCATCGGCCAAAGCCTCCTCACCCAACAAGGTGGAGTCTTCGCGAAACACCCGCAACGCCCCGCTGGTAAGATAGGTGTCGCGGATCCCGGCGGTCGGAAATTTATCCGCCGTGTTGTGCAGCACCAGCGGGTGCGGCGCCGCCAACATGGCCACGCCCTCAAACCCACCGATCCGGCGGATGCCCGGCACGAACAAATCGTCAACCAGCAACGCCTGGTCGCTCGAGGGATCGAAGCGGTCGCAATCCGCCACCACGGCATCGGCGGCGGGCGCGGCGAGCAAGGCCCACAAACCGGCACGTCCCGAGCCGCACAGGATGATCGTCCGGCGGGCTTTGCCATGCGAACGGGCCACGGCGCAAGCGGTGATCAAGTCCTGAACCCGCTCCTGGAGGTCGGTCCGGTTGTAGGTGGTAAAATAATTTTCGAACGGATGGCGCGCTTTGGCCGCCTCGGTGTCGGCTAATTCCCCCGTCAGAAAGGTATCCAAAAGAAACACGGTCTGACCTCGCTCCACGAGTGTTTTCGCCAGTCCGGTCGGGTTGCCGGTGCGGTCCAAATACGCCCCCTTGCCACCCGGATGCGCCAGGATGATCATCGCATTAACATTATCCTTGAGCGGCGACACCAGCGCCGCCGGCAGCCGGTCGCCCCGGCCGACACGCCCGATGGCCAGTTTCGTCACCGTGCAATTTTCCGCTTTGGTGACCTCGCCGATTTCCGCCAACACGCCGCGCTCGGGAAACTCCACCTGCAACGTGTGCCGGTAAGCCGGCTGCATGACCTCTTTGAAGCGGGCCAGCGTCTTGGGATCGTACGGCTGGAGCGCCTTTAATTGGGCATCCCCTTGCGCCATGAGGGACAGGATGAACGCGGCTTGACCCAGCGCGCCAGCGGGCAGCTTGCCATCGGGCCACACGCGCAAGTCTTCATCCGGCTCTTTCTTGTAAGGCGCTTCCTTCAGCGAAACCGCTTCGGGGTGTTTCAACAGCCAGCGGCCAAAAGACTCATAGACGGCCTCGCGGCTCGTCTGGTTGTAGTTGTGGTTGAAGTCAAATATCTGGTAGCGGAATTTGTCCTGCGCTTTGAAGTATTGATACACCTTCTCAATCGACGGGCCTTCAACCGTCATCGTCAACTTCGTCCAATCACCCGTGGCCGCCACAAGCTGTTGCGGCCGCGGCGCGGGGGCGGCGGCGATTTCCATGTTGGAATATTCGACGCGCAGTCCGGGCGCGTTCTCACACAGGCAACCACCCTGTATCGAGTGCGACACCATCACGACCGGCGCTTGCGCCGCCAACCGGCCGTCCACCGCGCCGAGCATGAATGTCTGCGTGCCGCCGCCGGATTCACCGGTGCAGGCGAGGCGTTTCTTGTCCACGTCGGGCAATGACTCCAGAAAATCGAGCGCACGAATGCTGTTCCAGGTTTGCAAACCCATCAGGCTGATATTCCAGAGTTGCAATTCAGGCTGGTTGAAAAACGCGCCGTGGGAGCCGAGTTGGGTCGTGTCGTTGTACCCCGCCATGTCGTAGGAAAAAGCCACCATGCCCTGCCGCGCGAAACTGATGCAGCGCGCCGCGATGCTTCCTTCCGGTGTGTCGGCCATGCGGCCATTGGCCCAATGTCCATGCGGGTTCAAAACCCCCGGGAACGGCCCATTCCCCTTCCCTTTGGGCCGGTACAAATTGCCCGCCAGAAAAAAACCGGGATAGGTTTGAAAATAAACCTTTTCAATCGTGTAATTCGCGCGCTCGATCCGCCCAAATACTTCCGCCGCCAGCGGGGTCTTCTCCGGCAGGGGCCACAACCCGCAACTCACGAGCACCTGCTCGCGGATTTCCCGGGCACGGGCCTGCCACTCCGCCTTGGAATCAATCTCTGGAAAGTCGCGCGGCGTGTTTAAATCCTTCACCACCTTGGCGCGTTGGTCTGTCTCCGGCAGGGCGTCCGCAGCGGGACTCGTCAACGAGTTCAGGCAAAGGGCGGCGACAGCGACGAGGTGGAGCGATTGGTAGTTCATGCAACTGCGCGACATCGTAATCAAAACCCGCAGCTTGGTAAGCAAATAGTTCTCCGCGAAGATGTGACTGGGAGCCGCAGGGGAAACGAGTTGCAGATGTGAACGCCTGAGTGCGCTGGAAGCTGCGCAAGCCTTCCGCCGGGGCTCACTTCTGCCGCGTGAGCACCATGTGGAACTGCACCTGCGGCTTGGTGAAAAAGGCCGTCGGACGCGGGATGCCAGGATTGCCCGAGCACCATTCCAGTTTGTCACCCTCCAATTTGTAGATGCCGAGATAGTTCTTTCCCTGGGTCTTGCCACCCGTGCCCACGGCATCGAGCGTCTTTGGGTTGGTCCCAAGGTTCAGTTGGTAAGTTCCCTCGCCCAGGCCGCTCTTGCCGCCATCTTTCGCGGTGATCTTGCCGTTCTTGATTACCACCTCGGAGAGCACCACCATCGTGCCCTGACCGCTTTTGCCCTGGACGCCTGGATTCGTCACACCGCCGACCCAGACTCCTTCCAGCTTGGCGCGCTCAGCCGCATCCGCCTGGGCGTGTGCGGAAAAAGCCAGCGACAATACGGTGGCGAGGATGGCGAGGAATCTGGAGGGAATGGTTTTCATGGCAGGTCAAGTCTGTTGATTATTCAAGCGACGCCCAAGCAATACCCTCCACTTTAGGAGAAATCAAGCGCGGTAATTTGGCTGCTATATAGAACGCTCGTCGGCCTCCATTTTCCGGGCCCGCCGCCGGCGAATAATGAGCCCGGTGAGCAGACAACCAGCCGACGCAGCGAGCACCACGGCCGGGTTTGGTCGGGCCAAGCGCCGCACCGAGCAACGCCGAAATAACAATGCCGCTGAACAGTGTCTTCTCAATGGCTGTATTGAAGGTGATCAAGATGAAGACCGAGAGGAAGAACCCCGCTATCACGCACGTGAGACAGATCCGATTTAGCCGCTCGCGGTTTTTGATCGCGAGAGCCTTTTGCCGTTCAATTCTGTCGGCCAATTCCTGCATGAGATTTAGTTTATCACTAACAGGCGATCTCAGCAATCAGCTTCTCCAGACGCCGGCCATATTCGACGTAATTCACGCACATCATCTCATCATTGCTGGCCTGCGCGTGCGCGTCGTGAAAAACGACGACCATGTGCGGCTCGATGCTGATGCCGGCATCGTAACCGCGTGCCAAGGCGTCCTGGAGGATGTCGCGCACCCGCCCCTGCCCTTCGCCGGGCCAGTTATAGTCCGCGTCGTTCTTCGCCGGGTTCCAGGTGGCGTCCTTGACGTGGATATGCGCAGTGTGCGCGCGCACTTGGGTCCAAAATTCCCACGGGTCTTGCTTCTTCCACGGCGGGGGCCCGCGACGATCGGCATTGAAGATGGGATTGGCCGTGTCGAACACCCATTTGAGCCCGGGACATTGGTCGAGCAGCTCGAGCGCGTGCTGCGAACTCATCCCGCCGTAGTTCATGCAGTTCTCGTGGACCGGTTGCAGGCCGGCATCGACGAACATCCTCGTCACCTCGCGCACGCGCTCGAACACCACAGACGGCGTGACGGCTTCGTCCTCCTTCGGCTTGAAGCTCATCACGCGGATGTATTTTGTGCCCAACCGTTGCATGCGCGGAATGGCGCGGCGCACCTCGGCGAGCGTCACTTCGAACGGTGTCTCGACGGTCTTCGCCCAATTCATGATGGTGGAGCCGAAGGCATAGACACCCACACCGCTGTCCTTGAGTTTGCGTTCCACGATGGCGAACGCGTCGTCGGGGATATTGTGGAGATTGTCCTTTTTGAAGCCCGGCACCTCCACGCCGCGCATCTCGATGTATTTCCAGCCGAGTTCCTGCGCGGCCTGGATCTGGCCGTCAATCGTGTTTGCGCCTTCGTCGCCAATGCCGGTGAGAATCATGGTGAAGGAAGTTTAACCACGGATGAACCCGGATGAACACGGATTTCTACCAATATAGGAGCAGCATGCTGCTCAGCCCGCCGTCCGTGCGGGATGGAGATTTCAACCCGCCTGCAACTCAACGACGCCGTTCATGCCCCGGTTTGTTGGTCTCCATCCAATCTTCCAGTCTAGAACGATTGAAGGATGATAAGTTTGTTCGCATTAATAGCCCGCAGAGCAACAGCAGCGCGGGTACAAATACTGAAGGGCGGATGCGGTTCAGCTCTTGACGCAAGTGACGGCGCATATCTGCCACCTCAGTCCCCGTGAATGTATCCTTTTTGGAAAGCGCATAATCCTCCA
This sequence comes from Verrucomicrobiota bacterium, assembly GCA_043740915.1. GTDB lineage: Bacteria > Verrucomicrobiota > Verrucomicrobiia > Limisphaerales > JAYTXL01 > JAYTXL01. The sequence goes on along the minus strand of JAYUBJ010000641.1, from coordinate 1,761 downwards.
TGGTTTTATACCAGACTCGATTCTCCCGAACCACATACACAACTGGTTGAATCAGCATCCAACCGAGTGTCAGGGTAATTATCACATTTCCAAGTTTCCGCCTCATTCGATGTCTTTCTCGTAATGGCCAAAGGAACGTCGAAAACCAACCGTCCAAAAAATCCTCCGCCAGTTGTCGAGTTACAAACGGCGATCAACTCGTTGCACCACCGCTTATGGACTGTGCAGTGATATCACCGATTAAACGACTTCGTGAAATCCTCCGCGGCGTTTGCCACGACTTTCTTTTCGTGCTTCGAGTTGGCGATGAGTTCGTTCAACTTCTTTTCCCACGCTGCGCTGTCCATCGGCAGCTCAACCGTCTGGTTGATGAGCGACGAGTAGAGCAGCACGTTCGCCAACTCAACCGAACCCATGCCGTCGGTGCCGGGCGCGATGAGACCCGCGTGGGCGGGATCGAGGATCACGTCCACGAAATTTTGGATCAGCGTGGCGTGGGCATTGGGCGCGTTTTCGAACGGTATCTCCACGTTCCACACCTCGGGCTTGGCGAAGCCGCTCTTGGAAGTCTTGCCAAACTCGATCATGTCCGCGTCGTTGCGGGTGAAGGTCAACTTGCTGTTTTCGAGCACGACCTTGCCGCGCGTGCCGACAATCTCGAAGCGGTTCGTCCCCGGCGCCTCGCCCGTGGACGAGATGAAGGTGCCGGTGCAACCGTTGGCCCATTCCAGGTAAGTCGTGATGTTGTCTTCGACTTCAATATTGTGGAAACGGCCGAGCTGGCAGAAACCGCGCACGCGCGCCGGCATTCCGCACAACCACTGGAGCATGTCGAGCTGGTGGAGGCACTGGTTCAGCAGCACGCCGCCGCCCTCGCCCTTCCACGTCGCGCGCCAACCGCCGCTCGCGTAATAGGCCTCGGTGCGGAACCAGTCGGTGATGATCCAGTTCACGCGCACGAGCGCGCCGAGTTCGCCGGTCTCGATGAGCTTGCGGATTTTCTGGTAACGCGGCTCGACGCGCATCTGGAACATGCCGGCGAAAACCTGCTGCGGGTGCTTCGCCGCCACCGCGAACAATCGCTCGGCGTCCGCCTTGTGCGCCGAGACGGGCTTTTCGACCATGACATGTAACCCGTTTTCCAGGGCGTCCATGCCGAGCGTCGTGTGCAGGAAGTGCGGCGTGGCGATGACGATGGCGTCTATCTCCCTCGAGCGAATCATCTCCTCGGCGTTCGCAAAACATTTGAGGCCGGGCCGGTTTTTGAACGGATCGAGGCTCGGCGCGAAAGCGTCGCTGACCGCGGTGAGTTCGCAGCGGGAGATTTTCTTGTCGAGCAGGTAACCAGCGTGGAATTTGCCGATGTTGCCCAAGCCGACGATGCCAAGACGAACTTTGCTCATGGCCCGAGTATCGCTGCTCGTGGAAAAGGTCGGCAAGCGATTTCTGCGGTTGGCACCTCTGAGCTTGCACCCTTAACGCAGGCGTGAAATTAAAGACGAACGGCGCGCAACCCATGAAACGAAAACAGCTTATTATCGCGGCGCTTTTGCTGATCCAGGTGCTGATCGCCGGCTTCTTCCTGCTGCCGGAAAGTGGCGCCGCTGTATCCGTGCCCACGCTGCTCAAACGCAAGTCGTCGGTGTCACTCGGGGTGATGCTGTTGCTGCTGGTATGGGAAACGCTCGCGCCGTTCTTCCCCTTCTTTCTCGGCCGCTGGCGGGAGCGCGGACTGCACGCGGGACGCAATTTCATCGTCGG
>JAYUBJ010000640.1:0-3388 GCA_043740915.1 Verrucomicrobiota bacterium | reverse complement strand
TCTATCCCCAACGAGGGGAGATTGAGATCACCATCAAGGAAGGTAAAACCATCCTGCGCAAGGGCCGGATCACGTTGCGCAGCAAGAAGCCCGAGTTGTGTGGGCGGCGGCGGAGTGCGAATACTGTATGTGAATCCAACCTTCATGGCGTTGGTTAGATTATCGTATTCATCGGCAATGTAAAATTAATGTTTCTAATTATATTTTCGGCCAGCATCAAACGGACGCTTCCGTCCACAGCTTCGTCTTGATTAACATTTATTTTGAGTGAACTCGGTGTATCCAACCAGGGTGCGGCTCCGAAATTGAATTTCTGGATTCTGTGCCCCAATGCGTTATGCTCGCCGCGATGTCCAAGCACCCGCCAGTCCCGCCCCTCCAGGAGAATCGTTGGCCGACGATTTTTTCCGGCCTGGCGGGAGCCTGGCTCGGGTTGTCCCTTTTGAAATTCGGGAACCCGGTCATCCTCGAGGGGGTCATTGAAGGGCCAAAAACATTTTCCGATTGGCTCCAACAATCGTGGCCGGTGACCTGGGGCTATGCCCTGCTGGGCTTGGTGGTGCTGGCCGGTTTGAAGGTGGCCCGGTTCGGAATAAGATCCCCGAGTTTCATCGTCTGGCTCCCGCTCGCCTGGCTCGGCTGGCAATGCCTCTCCGCCACCCAGTCGGTCGATCCCCATTTGACGGCCGCGACGGTGCCACATTTCACCGCGTGTGTGGTTGGTTTCTATGTGGGTTTTTTCGCGTTGAGCCAGGTGCGGCGGCTGGGCCTTTTTTGGCTGGGGTTGCTGGCGGGATTTGCGCTGGTGCTCACGGGAGGATTCAGCCAGCACTACGGCGGCATGGAGGCGACGCGCCAGTTCGTCCAGGAAAATGAAAAGACCCGCTGGCGTGGCTTGCCACTCGAGGAACTGCAGGGTCTGGAAAAAAATCACATATTGATCAAGACCGAGGACGGATACGTCACCAATCCCGAAGTCTTGAGAAAACTCGATGGCAAGCGCATCTCTTCGACGCTGGTTTACCCCAACACCCTGGCCGGGGTCATCCTCCTGTTTCTACCGCTTTCGCTGGTGGTTCTCTGGCAGCGATGCGGTGGGCTTCCCCGCATGCTTCGCGAGGTGTTGGTCGGCTTGGTCGCTTATATGGGGCTCGCCTGCCTGATTTGGTCCGGCTCCAAAGCCGGCTGGCTGATTGCCCTGGTGATGTGTGCCCTGCTCTTCTTCCAGCTTCCCCTCCGGAGGGTGCATCAGTTGTTGTTGCTCGGCATTTTTTTGATGCTCGGCCTGGCCGCTTTTTTTCTGAAGCATGAAAAATATTTTCAAGCGGGGGCCACGAGCAGCGGCGCGCGCCTCGATTATTGGCGGGCCGCCCTTAAAACCGCCCAGATGCATCCGGGCCTGGGCAGTGGACCGGGAACCTTCATGAGCCAATACCGCAAACTCAAACTTCCAGAATCCGAAATGACCCGACTGGCGCACAATGATTATCTGCAACAAGCGTCGGATTCCGGCTGGGTCGGTTGCGTTTTATTTCTGGTTCTGATCGCGGGTTCGGTCGTGATTCTTTTTCGAAACACCTTTGCGGAAGCGAATGGATTGAAATATGCGGTTTGGCTCGGCGTCCTCGGCTGGGCCCTGCAAAGCTTCGTCGATTTTGGATTGTACATTCCCGCCTTGGCGTGGCCAGTTTTCGTCTTTCTCGGCTGGCTTTGGGCCAACCCGCCCGCAGATAAAATCCAGCGCACTGGCAGCCAAGAGCCTGTTTGAAAACCCGATCTCGGTAGGGGACGAGGTGACGAGTCTCCAATCTAATCAGCCGCGCAGCCCGGACTCACTCGCCCACCAAATGTTCGATGTCCTCGCGCGACATCGTGAACACATCCATGTCCGCCTTCACCGCCCCCAGGCTGACCATGCATTCCGTGAACAATTCGCGCGTCCGGCGTTCCAGGTCTTGCGCCCCCAGATCGGTCATTTGTTTGAGAATGCCCGTGCCCTTGCGCACATGCGTGCGTTCGTCAGCGCGAATGAAATCCGCCACGTGAACCAACAGCGCGTCGTCCCGGCTGCGCGCCGTGTCAATCAGGCCATTGATTGTCTTGAGCACGCCAACCTCGCCGAACAGATTGATCTCGGCCATGGCAAAGGCCGGATCCATCGGGCCGCGGCAGGTCGAGCCCGTCAAACGATTCCGCAATTCAAAGGGATCATATCCCGCCGCGAGCAAGGCGCGGTGGCCGATCTCGGTGTGCCGCGCTTCGTCCCAGGTGATGCGCGCCAGATCATATTCGGCTTGGAAATCCCTGAACCGAATGTCCCACAGGAAAGTGCCGAAAGCCTCAATGGCATCCACCTCGTCGCGCTGGGTGCGGAGGAAGCGCAGCCGCAGGTTTTCATACGACTCGGCCGGAAACCGCGCTTCACCATCGGCGGTGTTGTAGTCGCCCGTGTTCTTGAATGTATCGAATCGCCCATCGCGCAGCGGCACGGTGCCGCGCAAAAATGGCTTTTCAACATGGCGCAGCGGGACAGGTTCCGGACTCCGCGCGTCCGCTCCGCTGATGCCACCGATGCTTCCCAACACGCGCGCGAGATGCCAGCGCCAGGCCGCCAAGCGGCTCTCGTCGATGCCGCCCGCAACATACGCGCCGATGGCCTCCTCGGCCCACGCCAGCATCGGCGCGTAGTCCGTCAGGATGCGGCTGAGCGTGCGCACGGTGGGCACGTCCGTTACCGGATCGGTGTCGTCGATGTGATGGCGATATGTGGTTTCCAACGCGCGGCCAGCCACCTGATGGATCCCCACCAGCAACTCCGCCGCATCGGTCGCGCTGAGCAATTCCTCGATGAGCCCGTCAATTTCCGCATCGCGAAAGGCGTCGATGGCCTTGGGCCGCATTTCCTGTTCGGTCAACCGTTCGCGCAGCAACCGCGCCGCGTCCGCATGGTAAAAGATGTGCCGACCCGTTTCGAGTTTCACTTCAAATTCGGGAATGCTCAGCGTCCATGCGCCCAGCGCCTGGGCGAGCCGCCGCTCGAAATAAAAAAACCGCAGGAGCCGGCGCGCGTTTTCCTGGACGGAATATTTTCCGCCCAATTGCCGGTGGTCGCGCGGAAAGCGGTACGGATAACGTTCCTGTCGCTGCTGCGCCGCGGCGCGTTCCTTCGGCCGCGAGATTGTGGGAATTTCCGCCCGCGACGGTGTCGTGCTTGGTGTTGATTCGGTGTTCGGGCTCATACGCAAACTGGGTTTAAATCGTTTCGAATAAATGTTCGTGCTGGTGGTCGGTTATCCCGCAAATTATCCGTTGCGGTGCGGTCTGTAAAGCGTGGAGCGTGACCGGACTGAAGGGCCGAATTGACTCACGAAAATAGACTGACAGGAAG
>JAYUBJ010000639.1:0-3406 GCA_043740915.1 Verrucomicrobiota bacterium | reverse complement strand
GGGTCTGCCCCGGTTGTTCGCGAGACATCTTGGCCTGCGCGAGCCGGCGTAATTCTTCATAGACCAGTGGCAAGAGCGCCTCGGCCGCTGCGGGATTGACCGTATCGATGGACTGAAGAATGCGGGTCAGTTCGCTCATCTCACTCGGTTGAAAAAGCTTCCGGAGTTTAGGCGCGACGACACAAATGTCGAGTGGGGTTTAGAGTGGAGCGGCCCATGTGATTTCGTGATCACTAATATCCGGGCACCGGCCCCTTCTGAAATAACTGTATGAAGTGCGGATTTGGCACCTAACGGAAATGCAGGAATTGTCGAGGATGGCGGCGCTGGTCTTCGCTATTTTCCGGCCTGCTGCTTCAGCATTCCGGTGATGACTTTTTGTGCTTCAATATTTTGCCTGGCGGCTTCATGGAATCATCAGGGTGTCATTTTCTGCTCAACCTCAAACCAGGAAAGGAAAGCCGACCGTGGTTTCAATTTCGGGTTTCAAGTTTAATGCTACGCCAGAAGTTCGGGGATGATCCGCGCCTGAGTTACGTCGTAATCCGTGAGCGAGTCCATCCGCCCTTCGTGCGGAAAATTGAGTTTCATGTGGGCCAGGCCCAGTGCGTGCAAGAGCGTCGCATGAAGGTCATATACCCGCACGACATCCTGCACCGACTTGTTGCCAAAATCATCCGTCGCCCCATGCACATAACCCTTCTTGAAGCCGCCGCCCGCCAGCCAGAGTGAAAAGGCGTTGCGATTGTGGTCACGGCCATCCTTGCCTTGCGAAATCGGGAGCCGCCCAAATTCACCGCACCAGAGGACGATGGTCGAGTCCAGCAGGCCGCGTTGTTTCAAGTCCTTCACCAAGGCGGCGCTCGGCTGGTCGCTCATGGTGCACAGGCCCTTGAGGGTCTCGGCGTTTTTGCTGTGCGTGTCCCACGGCTGGCTGTTGAGATAAATCTGCACGAAACGCACGCCGCGTTCGACGAGCCGCCGCGCCAGGAGACAACGCCTGGCATAACTGGCCATCGGCGCCTGCTCAAGCCCATAAAGTTTGCGCGTCTCGGCGGACTCCTTCGCCAGGTCCAGCGCCTCCGTCACCGAGGTCTGCATCTGCGCCGCCAGTTCGTAATTGCGGATGCGCGCCTGCAACTCCGTGTTGTCCGGATGCGCGGCCAGGTGTGACTGGTTGAGCTTGCCCAACAACCCAAGCTGGTTCGCGCGCGCCGCGGCGGGGATGTCCGCCGGGGTGGCCAGATTGAAAATCGGCGCGCCATCGGAACGGATCTGCGTCCCTTGATAAATCGCGGGCAACCAGCCGCTCGACCAATTGCGAATGCCGTCCACCGGCGGGCCCGACGGATCCGAAAGCACGACGTACGCGGGCAAATCCTGGCGCGTGGTGCCGAGTCCGTAAATCACCCAGGAACCCCACACGGGCCGGCCGGCCTGCAATTTGCCTCCATGAATCAACCGGAGCGCCGCCTCGTGATCGATCGAATCGGTGGTCATCGATCGCACGAGCGTCAACTCGTCCATGATGCTCCCGGTGTGCGGCAATAGTTCGGACAATTCCACGCCGGTCTGGCCCTGCTTCGCAAACTTGAATGGCGATTGCAAAAGTTTACCGGCCTGCTTGTCGAAATGAATTTCGAGACCGGTGCCGGGATAATCCTTGCCATCCCATTTGTTCAACGCCGGCTTTGGGTCGAACAAATCCATCTGGCTCGGTCCGCCGTTTTGGAAGAGGCAGATCACCGACTTGGCCTTCGCGGGAAAATGCGGCGCCCGGGGCGCGAGCGGGTGCGGCGTCGCAACGATCTTCGGCGTTGCCGCCTGCGCCTCGAGCGACAGCAGCTGTGACAACGCGAGCCACCCGAGTCCGCCCGAGGCCCGGCCGAGGAAGGCGCGGCGGTTTAATTGGAATTGGTGACGGGGCATGGTGATGTCACTCCGAATTGGGATACGAGCCGAGCACCTTCACGAAACTGCATTGCGAGCCGAGCAGCGCAATGGCCTTGGCCACCTTGCGGTCGTTCATGTGGCCGTCGCAGTCCACGAAAAAGAAATATTCCCACGCCTTGCGCTTGCTGGGGCGGGACTCGATTTTCGTCATGTTCAGCCGGTAGCGGCGGAATGGCGCGAGCGCGCGGTGCAGCGCACCCACTTCGTCCGCGATACTGAACATGAGGCTGGTGCGGTCGCGACCGGTGGCCGGGCTGCACTGCCGGCCAAGCACGAAAAAGCGCGTGGCGTTGGCAGCATTGTCCTGCACGTCATGCTCCAGCACCGGCAGCTTGTATTTTTCGGCGGCCAGCAAGCCGGCGATGGCGGCGCTGGATTTCTCCTTGGCGGCCAGTTCGGCGGACCGGGCGTTGGAGGACGTTTCAATCAATTCCGCCCGCGGAAAGTTTTTGTGCACCCACGAACGGCATTGCGCCAGGGTCTGCGGATGGACGTAAATTTTTTCGACCTGCTCGCGTCGACCGCGGCTCATGAGGCAGTGCTGAATGGACAGGACAATTTGCGCCACGATCTTCAGCTCGCTGTCCACGAACATGTCGAGCGTGTGCGTGACCACGCCTTCGGTGGAATTCTCGACCGGCACCACGCCGTAATCCGCGCGTTTCTTGCTGACCTCGGAGAAGACGTCGGCGATGGTTTTTTGTGCGGCGTACCGCAGGCTCGAGCCAAATTTGCGGATCGCCGCCTGGTGCGTGAACGTCGCCTCCGGCCCCAGGAAGGCGATGGTCATGGTTTTCTCGAGCGAGAGCGCGCTGGACATCACCTCGCGGTAAATCGCGCGCAACGAGTCGTTCGTGATCGGCCCGGGGTTGACCTGGCACACGCGCTGGAGCACGGCGCGCTCGCGGTGCGGCGCGTAAATCTCCTCGCCCGCCTTGCGCTTGATCTCGCCGATCTCCAGCACATGCTGCGTGCGCTCGTTCAACAACTTGACGACGTGCGCGTCCAGCTTGTCGATGGCCTGGCGATGTTCCGGTATGTTCATTCAATGCGCCGCGCGGAATTCGGAATGCGAGCTGGAATGCTCATGGTTTCACTGCGGGCGGCGCGGGCGGCGCGGATTCCGCCGGAACTGGAACCGGGTCTCCATGCGCCACGCCGCCGATTTCGGCGAGCGTGAGCTGATCCGGCGGCACGGTCGCCAGGCCGGGATCGGCGGTGAGCAACTGCTCCGGTTTCTTCACGGGAATCTTGCGCAGTTCATCCGCCGCGGGCAAATCCTCCAGATTGCGCAAACCAAAATACTCCAGGAACAGCGGCGTGGTGCCATAGGTGCCCGGCCGGCCCACGACGTCGGCCTTGCCCACCTGCTCGACGAGCGCGCGCTCGATCAGGGTCTGCATCACGCCATCGACCGCCACGCCGCGGATTTGCTCGATCTCCGCGCGGGTCA
>JAYUBJ010000638.1:0-3412 GCA_043740915.1 Verrucomicrobiota bacterium | reverse complement strand
ATGGAACGAGAAAATCTTCCGGGGCGTGATTGGACATTTTGGAATCAAGCCCGAAGCGCGCGTGAAACATCTTTCGCGCGGCATGCGGGCGGGACTGTGCCTGGCGTTGACGCTGGCGCCCGACCCCGAATTGCTGATCCTGGACGATCCGGCGCTGGGGTTGGACCCGGTCGCCCGGCGTTCGCTGGTCGAATCCATGATTTATCTCACGCGGCGCTCCGACCGGACGATTTTCTTTTCTTCGCACCACCTGAGCGATGTGGAGCGGGTGGCGGATTATCTCGCGATCCTGGACTACAGCGTGCTGCGCGCGTGTTGTCCGTTGGAGAAGTTCCGAAACAGTGTGCAAGAGGTGCAATTGCGATTTGCGGGTGCGCCGCCGCCGTTGCCCGCCATTCCCGGTTTTCTTCAGGCGTTTCGCACCGAGCACGAGCTGCGGATCACCTGCGTGCATTTCAACGGGGAAACGGAAAAGGCGCTCCGGGCGCTCTTACCCGTCTCGCTGGAGTTGGTGCCGCTGGGATTGGAAGATGCGTTCATCAGCTATTTGGGCGAGCGCGGGGAGAAGACATTCATCTTGTCGGACACGGAGGTTTTACCATGAAACAACTCATCCTCAAGGAACTGCGCGAGCAATTCAAAGTGGCATTGATCGGTCTGGCAATTCTTGCGGTCATGCTGTTGCTGGCGTCCACGGCCTATAGCAGTCAGCTTCAGCAAGCGGTAGGGTACCGGGGGCAAAGTTCCGACAGCCTTCAGCCGCTGATGAGGAACGATCTCCTGATTCAGGTCTCCTTTTTCTGCGGGATCTTTGGCGCCCTGCTGGGATGGTTGCAGATTCGGGCGGAGAAGCATCCGGATCTCTGGGCGTTTCTGGTGCATCGCCCGATCAAACGGGAGCGCATCCTGTGGAGCAAGGTGGCGGCCGGTTTGCTTCTGTATGTGGCGGGAACGGGGTTGCCGCTGCTGGGCTTCATCATCTTTGTTTCCATCCCTGGGAATGTAGCGGCACCTTTCGAGTGGGCGATGGCATTGCCGCTCACCGCGATCTTCCTCGGCGGGATGATTTACTACTTCGCCGGCCTGCTGACGGCGCTGCGCCAGGCGCGCTGGTTCGCGAGCCGTGGTTTCGGGTTGGGCGTGGCCGTGGTCGCGAATCTCAGCTTGTTCGCCTTGCCTGAGTTCTGGCACGCCCTGTCGGTGATCTTGGTTGCGGGAACGCTCGTGGCCTTGACGGTCTGGGGCAGCTTTCAGACGGGAGGATATTATCGCGATCAACCGGCCGCGGGAAAAGTGGCGCTGACCGTGGTTTCCACGGTCTCGGTCATGATCCTGTTAAGCCTGTTCTTCGTGGTCGCAGAAGGTTTCCCCGTCTCGCGCGGAAGCTACACCTTCTCATATTTTCAACTGGCCAAGGATGGAGCCATTCTGAAGATCACCCAGCGTGGTTTTGATGAAGCCGATATCGTGGACCTGAAAGGCCAGCCGGTGCTGGATGAAAAAACTGGCCTGAAAATTAAACCTCAGGACATGCAGGCGCGTTACGCGACCGGCCTGTCTGCCTCGGTGGAGGCGCCGATGGGCATCCGGAATGACCTCCAATTCCGCGAAAGTTTTTTTCAAAGCGGACGCTTTTTCAGTATGTGGCGCGTGCAGGACAAAATCCTTTGGTATCTGACCGTGGATGGCCGCCTGGTGGCCTATGACGGAACCACCCGACGATTTACGGGCACTCTCTTGCCGCAGGGCGCTTCCGTCGGAGGCGCAGCCAATGATTCCCGTTTCCTGCGTCCGCAGAACTATGGCTACCCCTACCCCGGCGGCTTCCGGTCGGAGTTGGAAATTCTGGCGTCCGCCCGGACCGCTTACCGGGTGGATTTGGAAAAGCGCGAACTAAAACCACTGTTCACAGTTCCGAGCGGCGACGCGATTGGCGGACTCTCCGAGGGTGCATCGCCGTCCGCTCCCACGAAGAACAACTCCGTGCTGATACTAACGCGCACTGCCATTCGGTTGTTGGATTTCGAAGGCCGAACCAATCTGCATTTGCCGTACGTGCCCGCTCATCCGGAGTATCCCTCCGTGATCGTCTTCTGGCTCGAACCCACCAACACCTTCGCTGTGCGTTTTGATCCTGACTATTTGCTGAACAAGAAGTCCGGGGGAAAACTTCTCATTCGCGTCGAATGGGTGAACCCCGATGGAGGAATCCGCAACACGATGGATTTGCCGAAGCTGCCGGAACCAACTCAGGACAGTCTCGTGGAGCGATTCTCAATCCTGCTCCTGCCGCCTGCAATTTCATTCTGGATTGGAGACGAGCCATTCCGGACTTGGAATCTACTAAGCATCATTCCAGCGATCCTCTGCGCCGGGTTTGGTTGGTGGCTGGGGCGGCGGAACAATTTCGCGTTCAAGGCCCAGGCCGGGTGGGGGATTTTTCACCTGCTCTTCGGCCTGCCCGGTGTCCTGGTGTTTCTGGCGGTGCAGGAATGGCCGGCCAGGGAGACCTGCCCGGGCTGCAAAAAGAGGCGGGTGGTCGATCGGGAAAAGTGCGAACACTGCGGAGCGAACTTCGCACCGCCAGAAAAGACCGGCACGGAAATCTTCGAGCCGCTCAATGTGGTTTGAGCCGGCCCATAAATATCCGCCAGCCCGCAAGGGCGAAAGAAAATAGCCCACCGGTTCATCGGTGGGCTCGTCAGGTAAAGGCCGGAGTCCCGCCAGGGTCGAAAGAAACCCTTGTGGCGAGAGAATCGATTCTGCCGTCCCGGACGGGACTCGTTTCAATCTCGCTACCCCCATCCCAGCGTTGAAACGCTGGGCTATTGTCGGTCGTCCTGCCGGACTGGAGAATGCGCGACCCATGCCAGGCGTTACCCAACGGGAAGGGACTGCTTGGCATTGGCTATTTCCTGATCGCGGCGGTGATAGCTGCCCCGCATCGCGAGCTTGGCAAATGTTTCGTGGCGGTGACGAGGTCGGCGGCGCGGATTCTCGCGGATGGTTCGTTTCCTCAGATGCCGCCCCAAGACGCCAGACGCCAAACCCGATCCCCCACACTTTCCCTGCCTCAGCCGCCTTTTTTCTTTACGGTGTTCACCCAGTCCTGGTTGTCGAGATACCACTTTACCGTCTCGCGCAGGCCGCGTTCGAAGGTGTGGGCGGGCGTCCAGCCAAGCTCGCGCTGAATCTTGCCAGCGTCGATGGCGTAGCGGCGATCGTGACCCGGACGGTCCTTCACAAACGTAATCAACTTGCGCGAGTTGCCGCCGGATTGAGGCGACAATTCGTCAATGAGGTCGCAGATGAGTTGGACGATGTGGATGTTTGCACATTCGTTGTTGCCGCCGATGTTGTAGGTCTCGCCGTTCACACCGCGGGTGAGCACCTGCCAGAGCGCCTCCGCGTG
>JAYUBJ010000637.1:0-3420 GCA_043740915.1 Verrucomicrobiota bacterium | reverse complement strand
CGCCGACCACGGCGTGCTCGATTTCCAAATGATCCATCAAAGCGCGCAGGTCATCGGCGAAAGCGGCGAGGGCGATGGATTGCGGGTCGCCGAGCGGTTGGGTTTCGCCGTGGCCGCGGCAATCGAAGGCGAGCAGGCGGAAACCGGCGGGTGGTTGGAACAGGCCGAAGGGTTGGCTGACATCACCGCCGAGGCCGTGCTGGAAAAAGAAGGGCGTGCCGACGCCGGTTTCACGGTAGTGAAAATTCAAACCGTCGCGGGTAAAGATCGGCATGGATTAAATGAACAGGCCAGACCCGCGCTACGGTTTGTGGAGGTGGTAGAAATGAAAGCCGGTGGTGGCGGGAACGGTCACGACGTAATCCGCGTTCACTACCGAGGGCGAGCCGAGGACGCCGGACCAATGGATGGTCCCCGCCAGGCTGCCCGTTTCCTCGAGCAGGAAGCCGCTGGTGTCGGTGACGGCCCAGGAAATCTCGACGTTGCCACCCACGCATTTGACCTTGAGGAGCGGTGCGCCGGGCGTTTGAATGGCGGCCACCATGCTCCAAAAACCACCTTCCAAATCGTAATTGCCGCCGCTCGATCTTGCCGCGTCGGCTTGGCCGATGGTGCCGCTCAGGCCAAATTGTCCACCCGCACTCGAGCCGCCGCCGCCGCTGATCTTGAACCAATCGATGGCGTAATTCTGGGCGTGGGCGGAGAAGGAACACAGGAAAACCACCAAGGCACAAAGGTACAAAGCTGGGAGGGTCGGCTTCAAAGCGGCCCCATATGTTTCAGCGCGAGTGGAATTGGGTTGTTCCTGGCCGTGCTGACCCTGGACGTCGGAACTCTGATCGTTGGATTTTGTTTTCATGGTTCAACTTTGGTTTGGGTTTCGAGCCATTGTTCGTAACTGCGTTTGGGTAATGACAGGCCAGCCACGCTCAGCAGCGCGTCCGTCTTTTCCTTCGCCACGTAGAGCAGGAAGCCGCCGGGCGTCTCGATCACGGCGCTCACATCCCCGGGCCGGCGCAGTTGGACGCGCAGCACGTTTTGCAATTCTTCAGGCAGGTCGGCAAGGTAAAACTTCCGGTCCTTGCCCTCGGCGCGAGGCGAGGAAAGGATCTGCGCGTTGGCGCCAAAACGCTTTTTGATTTCGATTTCATCCGCGTTGGGCGCACTGGTTTCCGCCGGGCGCGCGCCGAGTTGCCAGGTCGTTTCGGTCACGGCGTTGGAATGACTCTGCTTCAAACGCGCCAGCATTTTTTCAAAACCCGCGCCGTTCTGCTTCGCGGCGAGCAGCGCGTTGCGGGTCTGCTCGACCTGTTGGCGTTGCGGGGCGTGGAGCGCATCGTCGTTATCGAAGCGTTCGCGCAACAGGCGTTCGACGAGGATGGGTTTGGCCAGCGCGCGGGCGAAACGGGCGGGGTCGTTGCCCAGCGCGGCCTTAATTTCGGCCAGCACCTCCGGCGCGCGGGTGGTGTTGTTGATGCGCTGCACCTCGGCTTCGAGCAATGCCGGCGTGACTTCGACGCGGTAGGTTTGCTTGAGCGCGGCTTCCTTGCGCAAGTCCTGCCGGACCAAGTTGTCGAGCGTGGCCGGAGGCAGAGTTTGTTCGAAGGGTGGTTTCTCGCCGAGGCGATGGCGGTGATAAATGCGTTCGATGGCTACGCGGTCGGTGCGGAGGGAAGCCTGGTCAGCCGCGGGCGCAATGGAACACAGGGACACCAGCAACAGCATGAGTGGAGCGCGGACCTCAACCCGCTTCACGGGGCGAATCCACCGCGATGGGCGGGCGCAGCAGGAGTCATCACGTTCCAGCGGCTTGAAGGCCGCGCGCCCCTGCGCCAGCCAGTATCGCATCCAGATTTTCATCGTGCAATACTCAACCACTTCTTCATCGCCCCGGATAGCGGTAAAACACGCGTCCGGTGGCTGGGCCGGTAGGGATCATGCGAATTGTTGAGGTGGCTTCCACCGCCGGCGATCAGGTTGCTGCCCGCGCTCGCTGCCGTGTGTTCGTAGCGCGGATGGGCGTGCTCCTCGGGGCTGGAATGGGGCAATCCCGACGGCTGGCCACGCGGCGGGGTTAATCGCGGAAGTTCTGGACGTTCAGGGCGACGGGGAAGTCGTGGCTGCGGACGGCGGCGATGACGGTTTGCAATTCATCGCGGCTCTTGCCGGTGACGCGGACCTGCTGGTCCTGGATTTGCGTGGTGACCTTGAACTTGCCGTCGCGGATGAAGCCGGTGATTTCCTTGGCCACGGGCGTCTCGATGCCCTGTTTGATTTTGATGACTTGGCGGGCGTGGCCGAGCGGCGACAATTCGGGTTCACCTTTCTCGACATTTTTGAGGCTGATGTTGCGTTTGGCGAGCCGGCCGATGACCATCTCGACGAGCGTACGGACTTTCATATGATCCTCGGCGGCGAGCTTGATCTCGTTTTTCTCGAGGAGGATTTCCGCCTTGCTTCCTTTGAAATCGAAGCGGGTGGCCAGTTCTTTTTTGGCCTGGTTCACGGCGTTCTCGATTTCCATGGGGTTGACTTCCGAAACAATGTCGAATGATGGCATGGCGGGAACTTAAAAACAGGCGCGCGAAAAGGAAAGCGGAATCACGCGCGGAAATGCGCGCGGGCTGGATGGGCGGCAAAGAATGGAGTGTGAATTTTCATTAGCTTCCCGTTACCCTTGCGGCGCCGGATGAAAACCTTGCCATTTAGTTTTGCCGCCGCGGCGGCCCGCCTGCGCGATTCGGCGGTGGGGTGGAGCTTTTTCAGCATGGTGCTGCGGGTGGGTGCGGGGGTGTTGGTGCTGCCGATCATGGCGCGCGCGCTGCCGCCGGAACAGTTGGGGCTGTGGTATGTGTTTCTGTCCATCGGCATGCTGGTGGGGCTGGTGGACCTGGGATTTGCCTACACGGTGTCGCGGGCGGCGGGCTATTTGTGGGCCGGCTCGGACCGGTTGCTGGCCTTCGGGTACGCGCCGGTGCCGGCGCCCGCGGGCGGGGAAGGCCGGCCGAATTTTGCCAGGCTGGGTGATTTGGTGGCGACGATGCGCGTTTACTATCGCGTGCTGGCAGTGGTGGTGGTGCTTTTGTTGGGGTTGGGCGGCGGCGCGTGGATTTGGGGAAAGACGTCGGGCATGGCGGACGCTTCCTCGCTGCGCGCGGCGTGGTGTGGGTATGCCGCGGGGAGTTTCCTGAACATGACGGCCGCGTTATGGCCCGCGTTGCTGACCGGAGTCAATGGCGTGCGGCAGGGGCAGCAGATTGTGGTGGTTTCGCAGTTGCTGAACTACGGCTTGATCGCCTTTGGATTGCTGAACCACTGGGGACTGTGGGCGATGGTGGCGGGTAATTTCGCGGCGGGCTGGGCGGCCCGGGTCCTGGGCCGCAAATGTTTTCTGCGGCTGGTGGGAGCGGAATTACGACT
>JAYUBJ010000636.1:0-3421 GCA_043740915.1 Verrucomicrobiota bacterium | reverse complement strand
CATTCGGAGCTTTATGTCGTCGATTTTTATCACGGCACTATTCAACACCGGATTTTCTGACGAGCTACCTGCGCCAGCAGTTCGAGGATCGCGGTCTGGAAAAACCGACGGGTTTGGGTCGCATTTACCGCGTCGTCCACGAAGGCAAGCCGCCGGGCCGAAAGCCGCAACTCGCACAAGTCGCGCCCGAGGAACTGGTCAAACAGCTTTCGCATTCCAATGGCTGGTGGCGCGACACCGCGCAACGCCTGCTGGTGGAACGTTCGCCCGCTGCCTCTCTCGCGCCGTTGAAACGACTGGCCACGACGGGCGTGGAACCGCTGGGCCGACTCCATGCGCTCTGGACGCTCGACGGCATGGGGCAACTGGACGCCGCCACTTTGCTGGCCGGCCTGCAATCGAAACAGAATCCCAAGGTGCGGGCCGCCGCCATCCGACTGTGCGAGCCGTTTTTGAAAACCGCCGAGCGGGCGCAATTGCTGCCGCGACTGCTGGAGCAATCCAAATTCAACGACGTTGATGTGCAGTTGCAGTTGGCGTTCACGCTGGGTGAAATCAAGGAACCGTTGGCCGAGCAGGCGCTCGCCGAACTGGCGCGCAACCACGCGGAGAACATTTATCTCCGGGACGCCGTGCTCACCGGCCTCGGCCTGCGCGAGCTGGAATTCCTGGAGCGCTTGCTGGCGGACAATAATTGGCGGGACCAGAAACGCGGAGGCAGCGAGATGTTCAGCGCGCTCGCCAGGTGCATTTTCACTCAAGCGAAAGCCGAACGGGTGAACCGGTTGCTGGAATTCATCGCCGCGCCCGCCACCGCGAGCTGGCAGCGTGGCGCATTGTTGGATGGCATCGTGGCCACGACCCCCAAAGGCAATCCGCCGCCGAAGATTAGACGGGTTCGCCTGCCCGCGGAGCCGCCGACATTGACGGCCCTGAACAAGTTTACCGAAAAGAGCCAGCGCATCGCCGTCCCGAAAGTGGTGAATCTGCTCACCTGGCCGGGCAAGCCGGGAGCCGAGCCGGAGCCGGAAGTCAAGCCGCTGACCGCCGAACAGAAGGCGCGGTTTGAGCTTGGCAAAACACTTTACGAAACCACCTGCGCGGCGTGCCACCAGCCGCACGGCTACGGCCAGGAAGGCCTTTCACCGCCGCTCGTGGATTCGGAATGGGTGGCGGGCAAAGACGAGCGCCTGACGCGCATCGTCCTGCATGGCGTGCGCGGGCCGATCTCGGTCAAGGGACAGAAATACGATCTGGACATGCCCGGGCTGGGAACTTTTGATGACGAGCAAATTGCCGGGATCCTGACTTACATCCGGCGCGAATGGGAGCACACATTCGATCCGATTGAGCCGACGACGGTCAAGAAAATCCGCGCGGCGACGGCCCAACGTGAGGAGGCGTGGAGTGAATCGGAGTTGTTGAAGATTCGTTGAACCTGAACACCGAGATTTAACCGCGGATGGACACGGATAAACACGGATAGCCGCAGAGCAACAGGACGGCGCGCCGTTCCACTAGTTTTTGCAGTGAGGGAATAAAGTTTACTCCGCTTCGCCCTTGGTTCCATCCGTGTGCATCCGTCTACATCCGTGGTTTCCCAATTCCCGCCTCGGAGTTCAGGTTAATCCGCCCCAAGGGTGTGGAACCAATGCGATTGGCTGCTAGGCCGCTTGCAGATTCTCGATGCGCACAATATGCAGCGGTGAGACGCGAACGATCTGGTCGTAGATGCCGCTGGCGGGGTTCGTGGCCACGCCAATGTCCACCACCGTCCGGGCAAGCATAACAAAGTCACGATGCAGCACGTCGTAGCTCTTGCCATCGGTGAGGCAAATGCGGAATGGAACGAACGGCTGGGCGTCGCGCAATTCACGAATATCTTCAGGTCTCATACGCTGGCGAGATTACTCCACAAAAACGCCTGTTTCAAGTCATTCCAGAACCGAACGTTTAGCGAAACTCGACTTCGGTGAAGCCGAGTTGCAGAAAAAGATTCTTCAATTGCAGCCGCGCCCGTTCGTCGGCCTCCTTCAAAATGCCATTCACGCGGGCGGCGCGTTTGATGTCGTCCACCGCCAGACGGCGCGCGTCCTGTTCCAGGTTTTTGTCAAACAGGCGCAACAACCCGGTCGTCCGCTCCACCACCTGGGTTTTTTGGTCGTCCAGATAGACATCGGTGATCACCGATTCCGGAAGCGTAAGGATGATTTTTTGATCCCGGGTGGTCACCTGCCCCGGTTTGATCTGGCTCAAGTCCACGCCGGCCTTGACGACGCCGTGGGCCACCATGATGACGCGGCTTTCGCCGCCCGGGAGAAACTGGCTGAGAATGCTCTTCGGCCGGTCTTCCATCACCACGACTTTTTCGATGACGAACTTGACCGTGACGAGCTGGGAAAGCGACTGGATTTGATGGATGATCGTGGCGGTGTTCAACGGTTGCAAGCGGGGTTTCCCGCCCGGCAGCATCTTCCAGATCAGGAAACCCATGCCAGCCAGCCCGAGGAAAATCAGGAGCAGCAAAGCGATGATGACGGCCCGCGTCTTTGTCATGCCTGGAATGTAGCCGCTTTCAAGAGCTTGCAAAGCCCGAAAGCACCGCCAACTTTGAACTTTGAACTTTGAACTTTGAACTTTGAACTTACAATGTCCCCATGAGTTTGCCACCCACCGGATCCTTCCCGGCCTGTCGGCCGCGGCGATTGCGCCAATCCCCGGCCCTGCGCCGGCTCGTTAGTGAAACGGTCTTGAGCACGCGACAGCTCGTGTTGCCGCTGTTTGTCCGCGCAGGCCGCAAACTGCGCCATCCCATCAGTGCGATGCCGGGCGTCGCCCAGCTTTCACCGGATGAATTGGTGAAGACCGCCGCGGAAATTCACGCGCTCGGCGTGCCGGCGGTGCTCTTGTTCGGCATTCCTGAGCGCAAAGACAGCCGCGCTTCGGGAGCGTATGCGTCCAACGGCATCGTCCAGCAGGCGGTGCGTTTGCTGAAAAAAGAACTGCCCGAACTGCTCGTCATCACGGACGTCTGTCTGTGCGAGTATATGAGTCACGGCCATTGCGGTGTGGTGCAGGAGTCAAAGCAAGGCTGGCGGGTGTTGAACGATCCAACCCTAAAGCTGCTGGCGCGCACCGCCGAAAGCCATGCGGAAGCGGGCGCAGACATCGTCGCGCCCAGCGACATGATGGATGGACGCGTGCGCGCGATCCGGGCGCAGCTCGACCGAACCGGCTTCGACCAAACGCCCATCATGTCTTACGCGGCGAAATTCGCGTCGGCCTTTTACGGACCGTTTCGGGAGGCGGCGGAATCCGCGCCGCAGTTCGGCGACCGGCGCAGTTATCAGATGGATCCGGCGAATGGGAACGAGGCCTTGCGCGAGGTGGCACTGGACATCCAGGAGGGCGCGGACATCGT
>JAYUBJ010000635.1:0-3432 GCA_043740915.1 Verrucomicrobiota bacterium | reverse complement strand
CTTTGGCGAAGTTCGATATGCGACGCGCCCTGTCTTTTGGCAAGGCCGACAGCCGCATCCGCAAGCGCGAGTTCCGCGGCGGGTGTGTCGGCGAGAATCCCTCCGTAGTTGACGAAGGGCAGGGATACAAAAAAATGGCCAAAGAGGGCGCTCTGCATTTCGATCAGAGGCAGCACGCCGCATACGTGCGCATCTTCCGATGCGATCAGATAGTGAGACTTGTGACCGAAGCTTTTTGTGATGACGTCGCGCCACTCGACGACATGGCAGGATGATGCCTGCGGCGAACGGCTGACATAGTCCCGCCAACTCGCGTCCGCTCCGTTTAATTCCTGTACGATCATTCGGGGAGCAGGCGCATTGCGATTCTTTGGAATGCCTTCAATATAGCAATCCGGCACCTTTTGGCCGTGTCCCGATCCGGCTCATTCCGGGTCGTGACAGTCACTGAGTTGCTGTTGTGGGAAGGGTAAAACAGAAGGTCGTGCCTTTTTCAGGCTCGGACTCGACCCAGATGCGGCCCCCGTGGCGCTCGACCACCCTCTGGCAAATGGCAAGGCCGACGCCTGTGCCGGGCACCTTTTTCCCATGCAGGCGTTTGAACACGCCGAAGATCTGCTGATGATACTCCGGGGCGATGCCGATGCCATTATCGGCCACTTCAAAACGCCATTCGCCTTTATCCTCCCGCGCGGTTATGCGCACTGCGGGCGGATGCTCGCCCTGGTACTTGATGGCGTTTCCAAGGAGATTTTGAAAGAGTTGAACGAAATGCACCTCTGAGCCGAGTACGCGCGGCAGAGGATCGGCGGTGATAACGGCACCGCTGTCTTTGATGGCCGCCTTCAGGTTTTCCCTCACCGTTGCCAGCACCCCGTTGAGATCAATGGAGTCGGCCTTTTCTTTTTGTTGTAAGGCTAGTGCCGTATAGGTCAGCAGATCCGCAAGCAGTTCCTCCATGCGCCTGGTGCCATCGGTGATGAATCCGACAAACGTCTCCGCATCCTGATCGAATACGCCGCCGCGATATGCATTCACGAGAAGCTGCGAATAGCTCGTGATCATGCGTAACGGTTCCTGCAAATCGTGGCTGGCCGCAAAAGCAAACAGGTTGAGATCCTGATTCGCCAGCCGCAGTTCCTCTTCTGTTTTCTTCTCCTCATGGATGTCCGTGTTCGAGCCAATCCACATGGAAAGTTTGCCGGCGTCATCGCGCATGGCGAGAGCGCGGCTGAGATGCCACCGATACTCTCCGTCGGCGCGCCGGAACCGGTGTACGCAGCGGAAGGGCTCCCCTGTATTGACAGAGTGATGCCAAAGCCGGACGTTCTGTTCCAAATCATCGGGATGAACTAACCGGGTCCAGCCCCAGTTTTCGACCTGCTCAAAAGAGAGGCCCGCGAACTCTGTCCATTGCCGGTTGACGTAGTCCACATCGCCATTCGCAGTGGCCGTAAATATTTTCTGCGGCATGGATTCCGCCATGAAGCGCAGCCGCTGCGCGGATTCCGCAATCGCCGCGCGGGCAAGCACCGGGCGGGTGATGTCGCGGAAATAGCACACTACGCCGTGGCCGCCCTCCGGAAGCGGGATGCGGTTGATCTGCCACTCGTAATATTCACGCACGTTACTGTCGAGTCGTTCCCCTGTCTCTTCAGGGGTAATATACGATTCTCCGGTTTCGAGAGTGTGGCGGAATCGCCCGGCGATTTCATCCGCGGAGGCCTTTGGCCACAGGGCGTGAATCACTTTGTCAAAGTCCCGGCCAATCAGGTCAGGGATATTTCCGAAGACCCGGAGCGCAGTGGGGTTCACCTCCCGAATCCGGAAATCCCCATCGACCAGGTAAACGCCGAGCGGGGCCACGTTGAGAAGTGTTTCGAACTGGGCCGTGCGCTGGTGGACGGCGGCTTCGGACCGCTTGCGCTCACTAATGTCGTCAAAGGAAGTGATCGCTCCGGTGATTTCTCCCTGCTCATTCATGAGCGGAAGAAAATTGACCGTAACCGGAATACGCGAGCCGTCCGGCCGCTCGACGAAAACTTCTACATTCCTGGCCGGGATGCCGGTGCGCAGCACTTCGACGATGGGACTTTCCGCGTGCGGCAACAGCGTGCCATCCGGCAGATAAAGCTTAAAGGACCCGCAGTATCGCTCGCCGGGATCCCCGCGCCTGGGCGTGCGGCCCCACAACTCTTCGGCGCGGCGGTTGTAATCCTGGATGACGGCCGACGAATTGCAGACAAAGACTGCGACAGGAGCGGCCTCGAACATGGTGCGATAGCGGGTTTCGCTTTGGCGCAGCGCCTGCTCCGCCCGCTTGCGCTCGATGATGATGGCGGCGGTGCGGGTCACGATTTCAGCTAAAAACTCGTCCTGCGGATCCGGCGCGCGCACCTCGCGATAGTAATTAGCGACTGTTCCCAGCACTTTGCCGGTGGAACCTAAAATGGGCGTGGACCACCCCGCGCGAATTCCCAGTGGCAGCGCGAACGAAGCGAACTCCGGGAATTCTCCGCCGGCGGCCACGTCTGCGGCCACCACGCGCTGCCGGGCAGAGACCGCGGCGCAGCATGGGCCCGTGGCCGAACTGACCTGCATTCCCCGGATGATGCCGGCGTAGTTCGGGGGCAAGCCGGGCGCGATGGTGTGCTCGAAGCGCGTCGCCGATTCGTCCAGAAGGTGAATGGCAATCATGGCTCCCGCGTGGGACTCGCTCTCAGCCGCGCGGGCCAAAAATTCCAGCACTTCCATGAGCGGCATTCCGGACGCGGCCATTTCGAAGGCCTGCTTCTGAGACGTAACGAGAGCTTCAGTCCGCTTGCGGTCGGTCAAGTCGATGACCACCGCGACCATTCCCAGATATTCACCGGCGGAACTGCGCAGCGCGTTGACGCTGCTGCTGGCCCACAGGAGCGAACCGTCCTTGCGGCGGTAGCGCTTTTCGAGGACGAAATCCGGCCCTCCCCCAGCGAGACGGCGGACGGCTTCCAGCGTCGGCGGGAGGTAAGCGGGGTCGGTGATGTCCGCGATGGTCATCTGTAACAGCTCCGCCTCGCTGTAACCGAGCATCTGACACCAGCTCCGGTTGACCAGCGTTATGCGACCGCTGGTGTCAGCCTGCACCACGCCGGTGTTGGCATGGTTGACGACCATGCGGAAACGCGCCTCGCTTTCACGCAAGGCTTTCTCAGCTGCGGCTTGACCGGTCACTGGCCGAAAGCATACCGCGCCTGATGAGGGATTTCAAACCGGGGCGACCTTAGTCCTCTTGAAATTAGTGGCGCACGGGAGCCTGAGACAGCTGGAACAAGCCTCTCTGTATGCACTTCCGCCACACTCCGGTCAGCCCCGTGTACCATAAGCGTGGAGGGTGAAACCCCATGCCCGCGCTGTCTCTCGAACAGGAAACCAACCCCCGGCTTGCCGCCG
>JAYUBJ010000634.1:0-11055 GCA_043740915.1 Verrucomicrobiota bacterium | reverse complement strand
CGCCGCCGCCGTTCGCTAAACTCTCGCGTGATGTCACGTTTGTTTTCCATTATTGCGGCCTGCCTGCTGGCCGGACCGGCGGGCGCGGCGGTCCGGGAATTTGACTTCGGCAACTTCAACGTCAACGAAACCCCCAAAGGCTTTCGCAGCGTCGTGTGCGGACAAGGCAAGCCGGGCAATTGGAAAATCGTGCTCGATGAAGTGCCGCCGCTGATCGCGCCGCTGACGCCCAAGGCCGCCAACGTCACCCGCCGCCCGGTGCTGGCCCAACTCAGCCAGGAGACCACGGATGAGCATTTTCCGCTGCTGATTTTCGACGGCGAGGACTACGGCGATTTCACGTTGACCACGCGGTTCAAGACCGTGAGCGGCACGGTGGAACAAATGGCCGGCGTCGCTTTCCGCATCCAGGACGAAACTAATTATTATGTCGTGCGGGCCAGTTCGATCGGCAATTCCTTCCGGTTCTATAAATTTGTCAACGGCCGGCGAACCGCCCCCATCGGTCCGGAAATACCCATCACCAAGGGGGTCTGGCACGAATTGACCGTGGAATGCAAAGGGAACCAAATCCGCTGCCTGCTCAATGGCAAGGAGGCCATCCCGCCGTTGATCGACAGCACGTTTCCCGTGGGCAAGATCGGCTTCTGGACCAAGTCTGATTCCGTGAGTTACTTCACCGACCTGAAACTCAACTACACGCCGCGCGAACGTCTGGCCCAAGCCATGGTGCGCGACACGGTGCAAAAATACTCACGGCTCAAAGGTCTCCGGATTTACGGCCAGCTCGCCGGCAAATCCGAGTTGACCATCATCGCCAGCACCGACGCCAAGGACCTCGGCCAGCCCGCGACGCAAGTCGAAAAAACTGTGATTGCGGAAAACAAGATGTTCTACGGCAAAGAGCGGACCGCGGTGATCGTGACCCTGCCGTTGCATGACCGGAATGGTGAAAGCGTTGGTGCCGTGCGGGTCACCATGGAATCCTTTCTGGGCCAGACCGAGCAAAACGCCATCGTCCGCGCCATGCCAATCATCAAGTTCATGGAGGAACGCTTCAAATCGGCCAAGGACCTGGTCGAGTAGGCGGATCCTCGAATCGGGTGGCCGCGCATGGCGGGTGACGCGAATGAGATGGAGTAAAAACCAGGACGGGATGCAGGCCAATTCTTCAGTGTGACGACGGCCAATTCCCCGATCAATCCGCGTTTATCCGCGGGCTGATCTACCCCAGCACCTCGCCGGGTTTCAGTTCGTGTCCGGCCAGGAATTCGCGCGCGGGCAGACGCCTTCCCCCTTCGCGCTGCAGTTGGAGCACGCGCAGCGAACCGCTCCCGCAGGCGATCACAATGCCGTGCTTGTCGGCTTGGAGAATTTCCCCGGCGCGACCGCCGCCGGCTCCCTCAACTTCCGCCGACCAGATTTTAAGAAGCAACGGCTTGGACTGGGTTGGCTGAAAGGTGTGCGCTCCCGGCCATGGCGTAAAAGCGCGGATGCGATTCCACAAGACAGGCGCGGGCTGGCTCCAATCCAACCGCCCATCCTCCTTCGTGATCTTGCGCGCGTACGTGGCGCCGTCGGCCGGCTGTTTTAGGGGGACGATTCGATCCACAACGAGATCTGGAATCGTACTAATCAGCAATTCCGCGCCGAGCATCGCCAGGCGGTCATGCAAGGTTTGCGCATTGTCATCCGCAAGAATGGGAGTGGATTGTTGTCTCAGGATATCCCCGGTGTCCAAGCCGGCATCCATCTTCATGAGAGTGACACCCGTCTCCGTTTCGCCTCCCAGAATGGCCCATTGAACCGGCGCGGCTCCGCGATACTTGGGCAGCAGCGAGGTGTGGACATTCAGGCAGCCGTAGCGTGGGAGGTCGAGGATGGCCGGTGGCAATATTTGCCCGTAGGCAACGACCACAATCAGATCGGGCCGCAAGGCCGCCAGTGGCTGCACGAACTCCGGATGCCGGGCCCGTTCCGGTTGCAACACAGGCAGGCCCAGGCGACCGGCCAACTCTTTCACCGGCGATGGCTGCATTTTCAAATCCCGACCCTTGGGCCGGTCGGGTTGCGTCACCACCGCCACGACTTCGAGGCTGGGTTGCTGGGTCAGCGCCGCGAGGCTGGCGCAGGCCAGTTCGGCGGTTCCCATGAAAATTATCCGGAGTGGCGGCATGAGTAATGATCGGAGCCTCGCGGCGGGAAAAGCAATTCCGAAAAATGCAGGCCGGCCTGGCCGACGGTCGCCGCACGGCGGGATGATCTAGAATTCCGCGACGAAATTCAGGATCTCGCGCAATACGTTCACGGGCGACTGGGTCGAATCAATCACGTGAACCAGGTTCGAGCCGTAGTAGTCGAGCACCGGCTTGGTTTCCCGCTCATACGTCGCCAAACGCTGGCGAATGATTTCCAGGTTGGCGTCATCCAGCCGGTTTTCCCGCAAGGCGCGCCGCTGCAATCGCTCGACCAGCTTGTTCAAGTCCGGGCAGGTCAGGTTGAAAACCGCCCGCACGTCGATGGTGTCGCTCAACATCTCGGCCTGACTCGCGCTGCGCGGAATGCCGTCGAGCACCAGGGTGTCGCGCTGGGGATTGAAGCGCCCGGTTTGCTTGCTGCCCTCGATGGAATTGCGCCAGAGCCGGATGGTATGCTCGTCCGGCACGAGCTGGCCCTTGCTGGAATAATCGATGAACACCCGCCCCAGTTCATTTTCGATGGTTAGATTGCGGAACGCGTCGCCGCAGGCAAAATGAAAGAAATTAGGGATGGTGCCAAGAATCTTCCCCTGCGTCCCCTTGCCCGCGCCGGGCGCGCCGAATAACAAAATCGTCCGGTATTTCATGATGATACGTCACCAACCCTACTGCGCGTCCTTGTGCCGCACCTGAACCTCGAAGATGTCGTTAAACAGAATGGGCTCCTCGACGGAGGCGCCGGCGCTGAACAACTGCAAGCTAAGTTCGGTGGCGGAAATCTTGCTGATCCGTTTGCCCATGAATTCGCCCTTGGCAGATTTGATCACCAGAATCAAATGTTTCTCCGCTTCCGAAGGCATCACCTTGAAAAACCCGGAGAAACGGGTCTCAAAAAATCGGCGATTGAAACTAAACTCACCGCGCTTGAAAATGACGGGCTCGGCCTTCGCGGGCTCGGCCGGATTTTCCCCTTCGACCAGGGTCTCCTCGACCGGCGTTTCGGTCAGGACTTCCTCCACCACTTCCTGAGGCGGCCCCGGCTCCGCTTCCGGATGGTGATACGGCAGGCAGAGGAAAATCACCGGGCCGACCAGGGGTGCCACGGCTGACACGCCGCAAACCAAGACCGGGGGGCGATTGCGATACACCGCGATTTCATACGCCGCAAAAAGATTGCCGACATATAAAACCATCAGAATAAAAAAACCAATCTTGGTGCTGAACATCGCCGCGATCAGCCCGCCCTTGCTGACGGGACGCCCGGGACTGGGAAACTCTTTGACGACAATGGCCGGTTTTTTTTTGGCCTTCGGGACCGCCTGGTCCGGCTCCTCCTTCATGTCTTCGGGTGGGAGTTCGATCAAGAGCTCCGCAAAGTTCTTCGCTTTGGGGTCCTTTATCAATTCTTTCAGCGCTTCCTGCGAAAACTTTTCCCAGGCAATCCGTTTCGAGAAAGTACCGGTCCCTTCCAGTTTGATGATGACGCCGTCCTTGGTGGGCGAGAGCGGGGATCCATTAAACACGGTGCCGTCTTTAAGCTTGAACTCCGCCGCCACCCCCCGGCCGGGCAACAGGCAGAGCCAGGCGCTCAATAGAACGAATAAAAATCGAAACATGCAGTGCCCGTTGATACCAAATGCGGGCCGGGCAAGGGAAACAAAATCGTGCGTCACGCGTTTCCCAGGATGTCGAGCAGCTCCGCTACCGTCCAACTCCGGCCCTGCCCGCCCAGAATGTCGGCGCTCGCCCCATGTTGCCAGACCGCAAATCGAATGGCGGACAGCGGATCGGGTTGCAGCCGGGGTTGCGCGAGCAAGCCACCCAGAAACCCCGCCAACACGTCGCCGGCACCTCCTTGGGCCAGGCCCGGGTTGCCCGAAGAATTGACGAAAATTTCACCATCGCTCCGGCCAACCAAAGTTTGGCACCCTTTCAAAACCACCCAGCAATTGCCCCAGCGCTTCGACAATTCTCGTAGCGCCGCCGGTCGATCCGCTTCGATTCTTGACGTGGTCGTCTTCAACATCCGCGCGGCCTCGCCCGGATGGGGTGTGATCACCCGCGTGGCTCCAGCCTTGGAAGGCCCGTTGATCAGCCAGTCCAGCGCGCTGGCGTCCGCGATCACCGGCAGCGGCAGGTCGCGCCAAATCCGCCGCACCTCGGCTTTGATCGGATCGGGCAAATCTTCCGCCGCCAGTCCGGGACCAAGCAAAATGGCGCTGGTGGAGACTGGATATTTCATCCCGCTCCGCCACGGATGCACCATCGCCGACAGCACTTGGCTTGCGACGGGAAGATAAACATTTTCGTGAGGCAACACCGTGACCAGACCCGGCATCGCGCGAAATGCGCCGTGCGCCGACAACACCGCGGCACCATGATAGCCGAGGCTGCCAGCGATAATCACCAGATGCCCGAAAGTTCCCTTGTGTCCACCGGTGGGGCGCACGGGCGGGTAGCCCGCGAAATCCGCCGCCACGGTCCAAGTCATTTCGGTGTTGCGTGGCCGGGCCGTCAACCCGATGTCTGCGGCTACTTCCAGTCGTCCCGTGTAGGGCAACGCTTTCGTCAGCACCAGCCCTCCCTTGGCCGCGCCGAGTGTTAGCGTCAAGGCAGCACAAATCGCCCCACCTTGCGGTTCGCCACTGTCCGCGTTCAATCCCGACGGTACATCGACCGCCAAAATGGGTATCATCGACTCGTTGATGGCTTGGATTAAATCGATCCAATCTTTATCCAGTGGCCGATTGAGCCCGATGCCGAACAGCCCATCGATAACCAGGGCGGGCCTGGTTTGAAGGAGCAACGTCACCAGTCCGGGCAGGGCCTCCGCCGGTTTCATAACCTCCAACAAATGAACCTGCCGGTCCACGCAATGCCGCTGGGCCATGCGCGCATCCGCCCCGTTGTTCCCCTTTCCTGCCAGAATCAGTATGGCCTCGCCGGGCCGGGTCATTTTCAGCGCCTGTTTCGCCACGGCAAGTCCCACGCGCGCGATCACTTCGGCTTGAGTCTGGCCGGAAGCCCAGGTGGCTTGCTCCCACTCGCGCATTTGGGCAACGCTCAAAATTGGAATTGGCATGAGGAAGCAGCGGGTGGATTTGCCAATGGCATGAAAATTCGATACAGCTCGGCACCCACCGGCTCAACCACGGGAATACAGCTTGGCCACAAAACTGCCGTACCCGTTGTACGGCAGCGTCCGGATGCGGTCGCCGGTGTCCATCACGCGTTCGGTGGCCTGCGACCAGCGCGGGTGCGGCACGGCGGGGTTCACGTTCGATTCAAACGGATATTCGTCCGGCGCCAGTGTCTCCCACAAGGTGGCCGGCTGCTTCGCCACGAACTCAATCCGCGAAATGGACTTGATGCTTTTGTATCCGTATTTCCAGGGCACGATGATGCGCACCGGCGCGCCGTGCTGCTTGGGCAGCGGCTTGCCAAAGATGCCGGTGGTAACCAGGGTCAGCGGGTTCATCGCCTCATCCAGCCGCAGGCCTTCGTTGTACGGAAGCGGATAGCCTTGCGCCCGCAACCGGGCGTAGGCCGGCATCTGATCGGGTTTGGCCGCGGTTTCAAAGCGCACAAATTTCGCCGCCGCTTTGGGCACAACCTTCTCCACGAGCTTGCTAAACTGAAATCCCGTCCACGGCACCACCATCGACCAGGCCTCGACACACCGAAAGCGATACACCCGTTCCTCCAGCCCAATCATGGCGATCAACTCCTCGATGTCCACGGTCATGGGCTTCTCCACCAACCCGTCGATTCGCACCGGCCAGGGCGAAGTCATGAACCGGCCGGTGAGTTGGTGGACCCGGTCTTTGGTGGTCGAGAATTCGTAAAAATTATTGTAGGTGCCCACCTCCGCCTCCGAGGAAAGCCGCCAGCCGGGATTGAATTCAGGATTTCGCACGGCCGGATACAATTTCCCACTGCTGGCGGCTGGTCCGGGTGCCGGCACCGGCGCCTTGAGTGGTGGTGACGCGGGCGGTTGCTGCGCGTCGGTGCAGCCGACCAGCGGCGAGGCGAACAATCCCGCGCCCGTTAATCCCATTTGCTTTAGAAAATGCCGACGCTGCAGAAACGCCGCCTCGGAGGTGATCAAGCGCTCAGGAATATGCCACGCCGGACGTTCTATTATATTCGCCATGCAACTAAGATGCCGGAAGCGAGGGACAATTCCACCAAAAAATTGTCGGGATCATTTCAAATACGGTCCAATGACCGAGGTCCACAAGGCGTAGCCCTTGGCGTTCATGTGCAATTTATCGGCCACATATATATCCGGCAGCGGCTGGCCATCGGGGCCGAGCATCCGCGTATGCACGTCGATGTAGGACAGCTTTTTGTCGCGCCGGATATAATCCGCGATCAATTGGTTTGCCGCCCGGACTTTGTCGATTTGCGCCCAGCGAGCTGGATTGGGCGCGCTCGAAATGTAAGCGATCTTGGTCCGGGGCAGGCCCCGGTGGATCTTCGCAACGAAGGCCTGGAAGTCGGCAAACACCTGCTCGGGCGTCTTGCCGGCATTAAGGTCGTTGCCTCCCGCGTAAAACACAATCAGCCGCGGCCGATAAGGCAATACGATCCGTTCCACGAAAGCCACCGAGTCACTGATCTGCGAGCCGCCGAAACCGCGGTTGATCACTTTTTGTTTTGGGAAATCCTGCGCCAGCGTCTTCCATAACCGGATGCTCGAGCTGCCCAGAAACAACACGGCCTTCTTGGGCGGCGGATTCGTCCGGTCCGCCTCCTCAAAGGCCCGGATCTCCTTTTCCCATTTGGCAGATTCCGCCATCGGGGCCTGGGCCCGCAGCCAACCAGCAGCGAGCGTCAAACCAACGGCGAGCCAGCCCAAGGCAACCCGTGGCGACCGGAATCGATGCGTGAACAAAGCGAACATGCCGGCATAATCGAAGTGCGGCCGGAAAAAATAAAGTTCAAAATCTCAGGGCGGATCGCCCAATGATTTTTTCCTTCATCCAGCCCCGCTCCTCCGGCATTCTGGATCCATGGCACCCTTGCCAAATGAAGAAATCCGCGCCGCCGTACGCGCGGCGCTCACGGAAGACATCGGCAGCGGCGACGTGACGACGCTGGCCACTGTGCCGGAATCCGCGTTCATCAACGCCGCCCTGGTCGCACGCGAGCCGCTGGTGCTCGCGGGCAGCGCCTTCGCCGAGGCCGCTTTCACTGAACTTTCAGCCGCCGTGAAGATCGAGCGGCTCGTGCAAGACGGCCAAACCGCGGGACGCGGACGGAAACTGATGTGGGTGAGCGGTTCCGCACGGGCGGTGTTGACGGCGGAACGCGTGGCTTTGAATTTCGTCCAGCGCCTCTCTGGCGTCGCCACCCTCACCGCACAATTTGTCGAGGCCATCCGCGGCACCCGCGCGCAAATTCTGGACACCCGCAAAACCACTCCTGGCTGGCGGCGCTTCGAGAAATACGCCGTTCTCTGCGGCGGTGGCCACAACCATCGGCTCGGACTCTTCGACCTCGTACTCATCAAGGACAACCACCTCGCCGCGTTGCGCGACGAGAAGCCCAACGCCATTGCCGCCGCCGTCCAGCGCGCCCGCTTGAAATGTCCAAAACTAAAAGTGGAGGTGGAAGCCGACACGCTGGAACAAGTGCAGCAGGCGGTCGCGGCCGGTGCCGATATCATTCTCCTCGACAACATGACGAATGACCAGTTGCGCGCTGCGGTGAAACTGGCGGCTGGCCACGCCCAAACCGAGGCCAGCGGTGGCGTAAACTTGGAATCCGTGCGCGGCATCGCCGAGACCGGCGTGGATTTCATCTCCGTCGGCGCACTCACGCACTCCGCGCGGGCGGTCGATATTGCATTGGACTTTGAACGAACTGTGCAAAGATGACCCACGACGCCCAAATCCTCACCGCCTTGCGCACCACTGCCACCGGCGTCTCCGGCGCGGAGTTGTCGCAGCAGTTGGGCATCAGCCGCGCGGCCATCTGGGCGAGGATCGAGGAACTGCGCGCCCTCGGCTACGATATCTCGGCCAGTCCCCACCAGGGATACCGGCTCGTCAACTCGCCTGATGTGCTGCACGCCGACGACCTGCTTTCGCGCGTCGCCGGCGTCAAGGTGGTGGGCCGCGACATCCGGGTGTTTCAGGAAACCAATTCCACGAACGATGTCATGGAGAAACTCGCGCGCGCTGGCGTGAAGGAAGGGGCCGTCGTCTTTGCCGAATCTCAATCGAAAGGCCGGGGACGCCTCGGCCGTAAATGGATTTCGCCACCGGGCAAAGGGCTTTGGTTTTCCGTGCTGCTGCGACCCGACCTGCGCCCGCAATCCGCGACGCAGTTGACGGTCATCGCCGCCACCGCACTGGCCCGCGCCATCCGCAAGAAGACCGGGCTCGCACCGGAAATAAAATGGCCGAATGATATTTTGCTGCGCGGCAAAAAGGTGGTCGGGATCCTCACCGAAATGAGCGCGGAATTGGATCATGTGAAATATGTCATCCTCGGCATCGGCGTGGACGTGAACCAGACGGCGTCCGAGTTCCCGCCGGAATTGCGGAAGTGCGCGACCTCGCTCCGCCTCGAAGCGGGTCAACCCCTTTCACGGGCGGAACTGGCCGCCGACATCCTGCGCGAACTGGATGCCGACTATGCGCGCCTCTGCACGGGTCAATTCGAAGCCGTGGCGGCCGAATGGGAGGAGAACTGCGCCACGTTGGGCCGCAATGTGACCATTCACGTCGGCACGCGCGCCATGCAAGGCCGGGCGGAAGCGCTCGACGCGGACGGCGCGCTGCTGGTCCGCACGCAGCACGGACACCTGGAACGGATCATCGGCGGCGACGTCATCCTGGAGAAATAATGTTGCACCACAAAGTAACAAAGAAACCACGTGGCGTTGGAAACTTGAAGCTGAGCCAAGTCCAGCCGCCCGCCAGAAGAAACATGCGCTGCTTATTTGCTTCGTTTCTTGGTTGCTTTGTTGTTCATTCCTCCCCGCGCGAATGATTCTGCTCCTCGACATCGGCAACACCCACACGCACCTCGGCCTGGCCAACTCCCGCCGCGTGATGAAACAGGCGGACATTCCCACTTCGGCTTGGTTCTCCGGCGGCGCGGCCAATCAGCTAAAACGATTCCTGGGCCGTGCGCGCATTGAGGGCGCGGCTCTGTGCAGCGTGGTGCCCAAGGCCACGCCGCGCGTGCAGCGGATGGTCAAACGAAATTTTGGTCTGACGTGCTTTGCCCTGACCCACAAAACCCTTTGCCAAGTCGGCATCAAGTACCCGAAACCCGAGACCATCGGACCCGACCGCCTGGCGAATGCCGTGGCCGTCAAACATCACTTCGGCGCACCGGCGGTGGTCGTGGACTTCGGCACCGCCTTGACGTTCGACGTGGTGGACGCGCGCGGGGATTACGTGGGTGGAATCATCGCGCCGGGGCTGGCGGCCATGACCGATTACCTGCACGAAAGAACCGCGCTGCTGCCGTGCATCCGCATTCGCGACACCGCGTCGGTCATCGGCAAGAACACCGAGACCGCCATGCTCATCGGCGCGGTGCATGGCTATCGCGGTCTGGTGCGGGAGCTGATTGCCGAGTTGAAACGCGAGTTGAAAACCCGCCGCCTCCCCGTGGTCGCCACCGGCGGTTACGCCAAACTCATCACCGCCAAAATGCCCGAGATCACCGCCATCGTCCCCACTCTGACACTCGAAGGCCTGCGGCTTGTCTGGCAGCATCATTTCCACAAACCCTGATCCCCCATGCACAAAGTCATCATCACCGATTACCTTACTCCTCCCGCCGACATTGAAGAGCGCGAACTCGCCGGACTGGCCACGCTCCACTTTCTCCAGGCCCGATTCGGGGACAATCTGCACGGCCGCATGCGCGACGCCGATGCCATCATCCTCTTTCACGAAGTCACCCTGCCCGCGCCAATCATCGCCGAGTTGGATCGTTGCAAGGTGATTGTCCGCTGCGGCGTGGGTTACGACGCCGTGGACATCCGCGCGGCGGGCGCAAAAGGAATTCCCGTCAGCAATGTGCCCGATTACGGGGTGGATGAAGTGGCGGACCACGCCATCGGGCTGCTGCTCGCGTGCAATCGCGGCATCGTACGTTCCGAACGCCGGCTGCGCCGAACGCTCGCACCGTGGGACAAGGAGGCGGTGGGCTCGGTGCCGCGGCTTTCCGAATTGACGCTGGGCGTCGTCGGCCTCGGCCGCATCGGTGCCGCGACGGCCTTGCGCGCGAAGGCGCTTAAATTGCGCGTGATTGCCTGCGACCCCTATCTCCGGCCCGGGATGGAAAAAGTTTTGAACGTGCCGCTGGTGGATCTACCCACGCTCCTGGCTCAAAGCGACATCGTCACGCTGCACACACCACTGACGGGCGAAACCCGCCACCTCATCGATGCGCGCGCCCTGGCGCGGATGAAGCCGACGGCGCTTCTCATCAACACCGCGCGTGGCGCGGTCGTGGACGTGGATGCGCTCGCAGTGGCCTTGCGCGAGGGTCGCATCGCCGGGGCGGGCATTGACGTGCTGCCCTGTGAACCGCCGGATCCGGACCTGCCGTTAATCAAATTGTGGCAGGAGCAAACCCATCCCCCGGTAAACCTGATCATCACGCCGCACACCGCCTTTTTCTCCGACGCCGGCCTGGTGGAGATGCGCGTGAAGGCGGCGCAGGAAATTGCCCGCGCCTTGCGTGGCGAGCCCTTGCGCAACTGCGTGAATGAGGAGTTTTTGCGGCCTGCTTCCGTTTGAGTGACTCCGCGCACCCGGGCGAGAGCAGGTTGCATTGTTTGCATTGCATTGTTTGCTTGTCTCACCCGCCCGCGCCACTACTATGA
>JAYUBJ010000633.1:0-3445 GCA_043740915.1 Verrucomicrobiota bacterium | reverse complement strand
CCGCCCGGAAACGCTGGTGCATGACGGCGCGCTGATGCCGGATCACGTCGCACAGCCAAGTCCCGTCCGGCGTTTCCGCCAGTTTAAGTTGTTGAATGGTCCGCCGCTGGCTGCGCCAGAAACGATTGGCACGGGCGATGAGCCGGTAGTTTTGCAGCGAGCCATAGGCCCGGAGAATTTCGTCAAAAAAACCGGCCTCGAGTTCAAACTTCGCGTCGGGCTCGTTGAGTTTCCGGCGTACCAATGGTTCGTGTTCGTAGGTTTGAATCAGTTTCAGCGACTTGGCCGAGAGCGTGAGCGCCGCTGCAAAGGCCACCATGAATCCGCGCAACCGATGCGCCGGCTCCTCCATCGTTTCGTAACCCAAATACCGCTCGATGATTTCGTAAAGTGCGCGGCGATAATTCCGGTAGGCCAGCAACATCTGCCGCACCCGGTCGTCCTCATCGGGCGTGAAGTAACCGCGCTGCCGCGCCTGGATCGTGGCCCGCGCATCGTCCAATTGACGTTCGAGGCGGTCCAGACCCGCGACCAAATCCCGCAACGACTCGCAGTCCGCCTGGAGTTGATATTCAAATTCGTGCGGCGTCATGGAGGGAAATGGTTGGATGGGTGCAGCCGCTTCGGGAACAACTCGATTTGTCCATGATCGGGTTGAAAATGAGAAGGCTATTCGATGTCATGCGACCGAAGGTAGGCGGTGATCGCGCCCGGGCGTTAATCGAAAAATAAGTGCGGGCGATTGAATTCCTCGATGTCCCTGACAACGAACGGTACAGGAAGAAACCACGAATGCACACGAATTGACACGAATGGGGTAGGCCGGACCAGAAGAGAACGTCCCGATCAATTTGCGCGCATTGCCCTCATGAACCTGGTGATGGCTACTTCCGCCCATGATCCGGAACGCTGATCTCCAGATCGGCCCGTTTCTAATGATTGAGCGAGTCCGCGCTTGTCTGGACCCGGTTCATCACGTCGCAAGTGAACGAGTTCGTGCTGCTAACGGGTGAGCCCGCTTCCAGCTCCAGGTCACGCCAAAAGTGTAAATAGTGAGAACCGACACTGGGATGAAATCAGATAGCAACTCCATTCTCGCTGACGACAGCTTCATGTGCGAAGGCGACCTCCTTGATGCGAGAAAGCATCTGCAAACCAACCTCCCTATCGCGACCCGTTCCAAACTCACAAACAACTGCGAAACGCCGATGTGCGCAGTCTGAACTCGCAGGCCAAAAGTTGAGCCAGAATATCGTTCGGCCAAAGTCTGCACCGGTAATGTCACCATTGCAGCACGAGTCATCCACTTGGCGTGGCTGCACCCAGCGGATCCCCTGCCCCTCCAAATCGTCCATAAATCCTTGAACATGGTTCCGAGGAATTTCAAATGTCGTTTGATGAGTGCCAGCCATAAAGCTTGCGGCATAGCCAGTATGAAGAGCTATCTACTCCGTGAGCCGCAAACTGTCGAGTCACAAAAACCCGCGCGCCCGCCGCGCTGCTGGCCTTTGTTTCCAGCAAATTTCATTCGTTAATTCCAAAGCAATTCAAGTACGCGATCGAAGCGGGGAGGGAACCAGTCAAAGGGAGAGTCTCGACACCTCACCCAATGCCCTCACCCCCCCAGCCCATCTCCCATCCGATGGGCGAGGGTGGCGTCGGGCACTCCCCGACTAAGGCGGAGAGGGAAGCGGTCAAACTCCTACTGAATCGACGCGCGCAGGTTGGCAAACAGGCTTTTTCCCGCGTCCACTTTGACCGGCTGCTTGCCTTTCTCGTCGGCGTCCTCCACCAGGTCGGCGGGCAGCTCTTTCAAAAACGGCGAGGGATGGCAGGGCAGTAACTGTCCGTATTTTTTGCGCCCGCCACAGTGGGTGATCGTGAGCGTCTCCTTGGCGCGCGTGATCGCCACGTAGAAAAGCCGGCGCTCTTCGTCCAGCGTTCCCTCGACCTTCGAGCGCGAGTGCGGCAATAGACCATCTTCCAGGCCGACGACGAAGACGTGCGGGAACTCCAGCCCTTTGCACGAGTGCATGGTGATGAGGGTCACGGCGTCGCCAGCGGATTCCTTTTCCTCTTCGCGCGCGCTGTCGAGCGTGAGGTCCTCGAGGAAACTGGAAAGGCGCTCCGCCGGTGGCGCGTGCGGCTCGCCACTGTGGGCGAGCGTGGCGACCAGGTCTTTCAAATTGCGAACCCGATTCTCCACCGTCTCCACGTTCTTTTCGGAGCGGCGCAATTCAGCCCAGTATCCAATCTCGTTCAAGAACTTCTCCGCCCAGGCCGGCAGCGAAAGTTTCGGGCCGGCCTCGAGCTCCGCCTGGGTTTGCTCGATGAAACGGATGAACTCGCGGAGGCATTCGGCGGTCCGGGCTTGGAACCCGGCCTGCACGTCGGTGTGGCGCATCGCGCTGAAAACCGAGCAATGCCGCTCCTGGCTCGCCGCCAGCAACCGCTCCATCGTCACATCGCTCAGGCCGCGCGCCGGCACGTTCGCGATGCGCAGCAGACTCACGTCATCGTGCGGATTCACGAACATTTTCACGAAGGCCAGGAAGTCGCGAATTTCGCGCCGGTCAAAAAAACTCTGCCCGCCGATGAGATGATAGCGCACATGGGCCTTGCGCAGTTCCGTTTCGAGCGGCCGCGCCTGCTGGTTGGTGCGGAAAAGAATCGCGTGCTCACTCCACGGGATGCGCCGGCCGAGCCGGTTGTATTCGATGACTTCGACCACGACGCGCGCCTCCTCCTCGTCGGTCGCGAACGCATGCAACGTGATTTTTTCACCCTGCCCTTTTTGCGACCAGAGCTGTTTGCCACGCCGGCGGGTGTTGTGCTTGATGACGGCGTTGGCGGCGGAGAGAATCGTGTTGGTCGAGCGATAATTCTGCTCGAGCTTCACGATGTTCACCTCCGGATAATGCTTTTCCAAATCCAGCAGGTTGGCGACTTCCGCACCGCGCCAGCCGTAGATGGACTGGTCGTCGTCGCCCACGACGCAGAGGTTGCGATGTTCCCGCGTGAGCGCGTGGACGAGTTGGAACTGCGCGGCGTTGGTGTCCTGGTACTCGTCCACCATCACGTAGCAGAAGCGGGCGCGGCAGGATTCCAGCGCGTCGGGATGCTCGTTGAACAGGCGGAGTGTGAGCAGAATTAAATCGTCGAAATCCACGGCGTTGCAGGCGTGGAGCGCCGACTCGTAACGTTTGCGGACGTGCTCGGCGAGTGCAGCCACGCTTTCGTCCGCGAAGGCCGCGGCACGTGAACCGCCGTTTTTGAATTTGCTCAACATCGCCAGCACCGCCTTGGGATCGGTCTTCTCACCTTTCGCGGAAAGATGGCTGAGGATTTTCTTGATCGCGCCGAGCTGTTCCGATTCGTCGTAGATGACGAAGTTGCGTTTGTAGCCGAGCTTCTCGATGTGTTGTCGGAGGATGCGGACGCACAA
>JAYUBJ010000632.1:0-3448 GCA_043740915.1 Verrucomicrobiota bacterium | reverse complement strand
GTCGTCCTCGACCAGCCGCAGCAGCTTCGCCGTGAGAGGACCTGGAAAAAGATCTGCTGCGCCCCTCGTTTTCGACGTGCTGCGGCTGGTCGAGAACGACACAGCCGCGGTCCGGGGATGGAATTGCCTGCTGGCTCGACAGGCACCGGGGCCTCGCCTAACTTCACGCGATGCCAGCTGCAGAGAACACCATCAGCCCGGCGGTGGTGAATGAATTACGCGCCATTGTCGGCGCGGAAAACATCGTCACCGGCGACCAGGAACTGCTGGTTTACGAATGCGACGCCTACACGCTCGAAAAAAGCCTGCCGAACGTCGTCGTGCTGCCGCGTACCACCGGCGAGGTCGCCGCGGTCGTCAAACTTTGCGCGCAGCATAAACTCCCCATCATCCCCCGCGGCGCGGGCACCAGCTTGAGCGGCACCGTGCTGGCCGTCACCGGCGGCGTGATGATCGCGCTCACGCGTATGACGACAATCCTGGACATTGACTATCGCAATCGCCGCGCGCTTCTGGAGGCCGGCGTCGTCAATGCCTGGATCACCAACGCCGTGAAACCGCGCGGCCTGCTTTACGCGCCCGATCCTTCCAGCCAGCCCGCCTGCACCATCGGCGGGAACGTCGGGACCAATTCCGGCGGGCCGCACACGCTCAAATACGGCGTCACCACCAATCACATTCTCGGATTTGAGATGGTATTGCCCGACGGCGAAATCGTCTGGCTGGGTGTCACGCCCGATGGGGGCGAGGACGTGGCAGGGTACGATTTGCGCGGGGCGGCGATCGGCAGCGAGGGCATGTTTGGCATTGTCACGCGCGTGCTGGTACGGCTGGTGCGCGCACCCCAGGCCTACCAGACGATGCTCGGCGTGTTCGAAAGCGTGGACGACGCCAGCCAGACCGTCAGCGACATCATCGCGGCGGGCATCCTCCCTGGCGCCCTGGAAATGATGGACCAACTCATCGTGCAGGCAGTGGAAGCCACGTATCATTTCGGCTTCCCGCTCGATGCCGGCGCGGTGCTCATCGTCGAGTTGGACGGCCTGGCGGCTGGACTGGAGATCCAGGCGGCGCGCGTCCTGGAGCTTTGCCGGCAGAACCGCGCCCGGGAAGTTCGTCTGGCGCAGACGGATCAGGCGCGGGCTGATTTGTGGAAATGCCGCAAGCGGGCATTTGGCGCGATCGGCCGGTTGAGCCCCAATTTTCTGACGCAGGACGGCGTGGTACCGCGTTCGCGGTTGCCGGAAATCATGCGATTCATCCGCACGTGCAGCGAGAAATACGGATTGCGCATCCCAAATGTCTTCCACGCTGGCGACGGCAACATCCATCCGTTGATTCTCTACGATGAACGGGATCCGGCGCAGGTGCGGCGCGCCATTGAGGCGGGGAATGAGATTTTGGAAAAGTGCATCGAGCTGGGCGGCAGCGTGAGCGGCGAGCACGGCATCGGGGTCGAGAAAATCGATTTCATGGCCAAGCAGTTCTCCGCGGATGATTTGGATGCCATGCGGGCCTTGCGGCGGGTGTTTGACCCGGAGGGCCGCTGTAATCCGCACAAGATGTTTCCCGGTTCGAAACGCTGCGCAGATTTCGCCCTCAAGAAACAGGCGGCGGCATAAACTCGCGAGGCCACCCGCTTTGTGGTTGACGGATGGCCCGATTTTCGGTTTGAATCGCCGGTGAGTTCAATGAAACAGCCGCTATTTTCCTAACCTGCTAAGCTATGAAAATGCCCATCCCCCGATCCTCCGGTTCCCTATCGCTCCTGCTTGGTTTGGCTCTCGGTTTAGCCACCGGCACGTCCGCCCGCGCCGACATTCGGATGGCCAGCATTTTTTCCGACCACATGGTTTTGCAGTCGGGGCTGAAAGGCCTGCCCATCTGGGGCACCGCCGATGAAGGCGAGGAAGTCACCGTTCAATTTCAAGGACAGCGTGGCACCTTCAAGGCGAAGGATGGCAGGTGGATGATCCGCCTCAATCCGCTCGCGGTGAGCGCGACTCCAGATGTGCTCAAGGTGTCGGGCAAAAACCGGCTCCAATTCCAGGACGTGCTCGTCGGCGAAGTCTGGATTTGCAGCGGGCAATCCAACATGGAGTGGCCCATGAGCGCCGCCTTCGAGCCCCAGGCGGACATCGAGAAATCCACCAATCCCAACATCCGGCTGTACACCGTGCCCAAGACGAAGGCCAACGAACCGCTGGAGGATGTCAAATCGCGCTGGGACGAGTGCAAACCGTACAGCGTCCGCTTTTTTTCGGCGGTGGGGTATTACTTTGGCCGCGAACTGCAAAAGTCGATGGATGTTCCCGTCGGACTTATTCACACCTCGTGGGGCGGGTCGCCGGCGGAAGTGTGGATGAGCCAGTCGGCGCTCGCCGCCAAGCCGGAATATCTGCTGGACATCGTGACGGCCTACGATGACCAGTATGCGAAATACAAGGAGGCCAAGGCCAAATACGACGCGGAGACCGATGTGCTAAAAAAGAAAGGTGAGAAGCAAACGGCCAAGGCACCCGACGCGCCGTTCTGGAAGCCGTCGGAACTCTACAACGGGATGATTGCCCCCATCGCTCCCTACGGCGTCAAAGGTGCCATCTGGTACCAGGGCGAATCCAACGCCGGACGTGCCGGACAATATCGCACGCTCTATCCCGACATGATCAAGAATTGGCGGCAGACTTGGGGCCAGTTGGACTTCACCTTCCTCGCCGTGCAGCTCGCGCCGTTCCAGAAGATTGAAGCCGAACCGACCGAGAGCCAGTGGGCCGAACTGCGCGAAGCCCAGGCGCTCGCCACCAAGGTCCTGCCCAAAGTAGGCATGGCGGTGATCACCGATGTCGGCGATGAAAAGGACATTCACC
Organism: Verrucomicrobiota bacterium; assembly: GCA_043740915.1. GTDB lineage: Bacteria > Verrucomicrobiota > Verrucomicrobiia > Limisphaerales > JAYTXL01 > JAYTXL01. The sequence goes on along the minus strand of JAYUBJ010000632.1, from coordinate 581 downwards.
CCAAGAAAAAGGAACCGGTCGGCGCGCGGCTCGCCTTGGCCGCCCGCGGCATTGCTTATGGCCAGAAAATCGTTTATTCCGGCCCGACCTACAAGAACATGAAGATCAAGACCGACAAGGTGGCCGGCGACAAGGTCATCATCGCCTTTGATCATGTGGGTGGTGGCCTGGAGGCGCGCGACGGCGAGTTGAAAGGCTTTGCCATTGCCGGTGCCGACAAAAAATTCGTTTGGGGCAAGGCGGAGATTCTTCCGGACAACACCGTTGCCGTCAGCCATCCTGACATCAAGAAACCGACCGCCGTCCGCTTTGGCTGGGCCAACTACCCGGTCGTAAATCTTTGGAACAAAGACGGTCTCCCGGCCTCGCCCTTCCGAACCGACGAGCCGAAGAAGTAAATTGGCTTGGCGTCTGCCAGACGGTTAGGCTGCTTTCCGGGCAGTAATCACGCTGCGGTCGGCCGCCGTCGGGTGGTATTCCATTTCCCCAAAGCCGGCTCCCGTCAAATAGCCGTTCATTTCCGTGACGGAATAGCATTTGCCTTCCGTGGAATGCATCAGGATCACCGAGTATTCCGCCAC
>JAYUBJ010000631.1:0-3449 GCA_043740915.1 Verrucomicrobiota bacterium | reverse complement strand
CCCTGGGTCTTTACCAATGGCTGCGGCCCTCGGCGGTGTCCAGGAGCGCGGTTTTCGTGGCGCGGCGCGGCCCGCTGGAGATCAATGTGCTGCAAGGCGGGGCGCTGGAGGCGCTCGAGTCGCAGGCCGTCAAGTGTGAGGTGCGTGGCTACCAGGGCGTGAAGATTCTGCGAATTGTGGAGGAAGGCTATCAAGTCACCGAAGAGGATTTGCGCACCAACAAAGTTCTGGTCGAGTTGGATTCCTCGGAGCTGACCAAGACCATCACGCAGCAAGACATCACGTTCGAGTCCACCGTCGCCTCGCTCACCGACGCCAAGCAGGCCTTGGAAATCCAGATCAACCAGAACGTCAGCGACATCAATGCCGCGGTGCAAAAGGCGAAGTTCGCCCGCATGGATTTTGACCGTTTCATGGGTGACCAGGCGTCCAGGGAGATCGTTCTCCAACTCAATTTACCGGACGAATTGGCTGGCGATCTGCCGACGAATTCGGTTGCTACCGTCACCAGCCTCGCACCCAACGCGGTGCCCGCGAACCTGATCGCGAACGCGGACTCGGGCGCACCGGTGGCGGTGCCGGCGATCCCCGCCCGCCCGCCCGCGCGCAAAGCCGAGCCGTCCCAAGGGGAGCAACCGCGGCGGATCAACATTGATTTCCTGAAATATGCCAATGTGGACTTGTTGGGCGATGGCGAGGCGAAACAGAAGATCCGGAAGTTCGAGGACGACTCCAAGCTGGCGCTGAAAAGTTTCAGCCAGTCGAAGGCGAAGCTCGAGGGATCCCAACGCTTGCACGCCAAAGGCTATCTGACCAAGACGGAGCTGGAGTTGGACGAGTATTTTCTTGAATCCGACAAGCTCAAGGTGATGTCCGCGGAGACGGCGCAGGCCTTGTTTATCAAGTACGAATTCCCGAAGTCCTGCGACGAGTCCCTCTCCAAATACACCGAGGCTGTGCGCGAGTTGGATCGTGCGCGCAAGGGCGCCCTCTCGAAGCTGGCGCAAGCCGAGGCGCGTTGGAAGTCCGCCGAGGGCCGCTACAATCTTGAACAACGCCAGCGGAAGGACCTCCTCGAGCAGATCGAGAAATGTACGATCCGCGCGAACAAACCCGGGCTTGTCGTCTATGGCGGCGGCAACATGGAAATGTATTATTACGGGAACCAGGAGCAGATTCGTGAAGGCGCCATGGTCCGAGAGCAACAGATGATTCTCACCATCCCGGACATGACGAAGATGGCCGTCAAGGTGCGGGTGCACGAGACGTACATCAAGAAGGTCCAAAAGGGCCAGCAAGTGCGCATCACCGTCGAGTCGTTTCCGGACAAGAAGCTCGAGGGGGAGGTCAGCAAGGTCGGGGTGCTGCCAGACTCGCGCAACATGTGGATGAACCCGGATATGAAAGTGTATGTCACCACCATCACGATCAAAGGGATCCAGGATTGGCTCAAGCCGGGCATGAGCGCGAAGGTGGAGATTCTGGTCAAGACGCTGCCCGAGGTGGTCTACGTGCCGATCCAGGCCGTGCGGCCGGTGGAGGGAAAATATTTCTGTCTCCTCGAAAAGGGTGGGAGCCAGGAACGGCGCGAAGTCGAGGTGGGCGAATTCAACGACGAATTCATTGAAATCAAAAAGGGCATTTCGGCCGGCGACAATGTTTGTCTGCGCGCACCAGAGGCGAGCGAAAAGGAGCGTGAGAAAGCCGCGGACGCCCCCGCAAAAGACGGCAGCGCGAAATCTCCCGGGAAAGTTTCGTCAGCCGCTCCGGTCGGGAAATGAGCCATCATGCCCGGCGCCTCCATTGTTGAATTCGTTGATGTGCGCAAGACCTACCAGATGGGCGTCGTGACCGTCGAGGCGTTGCGGGGCGTGTCCTTGGATTTTAGGGAAGGCGAGTTTATCAGCATCATGGGGCCTTCCGGCTGTGGCAAATCCACGATGCTCAATCTGCTCGGCTGCCTGGATCGCCCCACCTCCGGGCGCTACCTGCTGGGGGAGGAGGACGTTTCAGAAATGGATGATGAAGCGCTCTCGGCCATGCGCGGCGGCGCGCTCGGGTTTATCTTTCAATCGTACAATTTGATCCAGCAACTTACGGTGTTGGAGAACATCGCGGTGCCGCTCTATTATCAGGACTGTCCGGAGGAGGAGTGCGAAACGGTCGCGGCCGCGCTGGCGAAGCTCGTCGGTTTGGAATCGCGAATCCACCACCGGCCCTTTGAACTCTCCGGCGGCCAGCAACAACGCGTGGCCATCGCCCGGGCGCTCGTCAACGACCCGCTCGTCATCCTCGCCGACGAACCCACGGGCAATCTGGACTCGACTTCCGGCGCCGACATTTTGGATGTGTTCACCAAACTTCACGAACAAGGAAAGACGCTCATTCTCGTGACGCACGATGATGAGGTCGCGCGCCGCGCCGGCCGCGCCATCCGCCTGCGCGACGGGCGGGTCGAGAGTGACGTGCGGCGGTAACCGGATGCCTGCTCCTCCTCAACCTCAAAATCGGATGGCGGGCCGGCGTGGCGCGCATCGCCGTCGCGCCAGCGGTTGGAGCCTCACCCGTTTCAAGCGCACGGTGCGTCTGGGCGTCAAAAGTCTTTGGCTGCACCGGCTCCGTTCGCTCCTGACCGCTTTGGGCATTGTCTTCGGCGTGTGTTCCGTCATCGCCATGCTGGCCATTGGCGAGGGGGCGAGCTACGAGGCGCAGGAACAAATCAAGAACCTGGGCAGTCAAAATATAATCCTCCGCAGCGTCAAGCCGACGGAGGAACGTAAAGTCACCGAAAAGGCCAACCAGAGTTATGTCCTGGAGTACGGCTTGACCACCGCGGATCTCAAGCGCATCAAGGATACCATCCCCGGCGTCACGATCGTGGTGCCGGCCCGGGTCATGCGCGAATACGTCTGGAACATTTCCCGGCAGGTGGATTGCGATATCATCGGCACCGTCCCCTGGTATCCCGAAATGCGCAACCACCGCGTCGCGGAAGGCCGGTTTTTCAATGACCGCGATATGGAGGAGAAGGCCAACGTCTGTGTCATCGGCGCGGAAATGGTGCCCAAGCTCTTTCCACTGGAATCGGCCATCGGCAAGCATGTGCGGGTGGGCAGCGGTTATTATCTCGTGATCGGGGTGATGGAGTTGCGGGGCAAGGGCGTCAAGCTGGATGAAGGGGTGAACGCCAAGAGCAGCGCGCCCAACCGGATGTATGTCCCGCTCGAAACCGCCCGCACGCGCTACGGCGAAGTACTGCAGAATCAACGCCAGGGCAGCTTTGAATCCGAGCGCGTGGCGTTGCACGAAGTCACCGTCAAGGTTGCCAGCCCCGACCAGGTCGTGCCGGTGGCCGACGCGATCAAGAATTTGATGGAGCGCAACCACCAGAAGAAAGATTACGACATGGTCGTGCCGCTGGAGTTGCTCAAACGCGCCGAGCGCACCAA
>JAYUBJ010000630.1:0-3450 GCA_043740915.1 Verrucomicrobiota bacterium | reverse complement strand
AGCAGCATAGTTTGACCTCTTGGCCTTGGTAAACAAACGTGGTGGGCTTGCCCATCTCGCCCAGCTTTTCGCCGGAGACCGGGCACGTTTTCAATAGGTCGGGTTTGATGACCGACACAGCATTCGTGCTTTCGGCGCGACCGGACGGCGCCAAAGCAACCAGCGTCGCCGTCAGAATCATGCCCGCAATCAATTTTAATTTTTTCATAGGTTGACCAATTACTCATTAAATAGCCACCGCGTCAAATATCTTCATCTGCGGCGCAGGCAAATGATGGCGTAGGTCGTTTTGGCTCTATCTCTTTCCGTAATGCCGACACAGCCGGCACATAAGGAACGCGGCGGATTTTGCAAATCCCATGCTTGCCGCTGCCCGGTGCATTTCCCATGCTGAAGGCAATGGTCGAACATACCGCTTCCACTTTGAATAAACCCGACGGCGCGCTCGAAATGACGTTGCGTCCGTCGCTCTTTTCCGATTTCACCGGCCAGCCCAAGGTGAAGGAGCGTTTGGAAATCGCCGTCACTGCCGCCAAACAACGCGGCGAAGCACTCGATCACATTCTGCTTTCCGGCCCGCCCGGCCTCGGCAAAACCACCATCGCCAATATTCTCGCGAAGGCGATGGGCGCAAATGTCAAAGCCACCAGCGGCCCGACCATCGAGAAAGCCAGCGACCTCGCCGGCCTGCTGACGAACCTGGAAGAGGGGGACGTGCTGTTCATTGATGAAATCCATCGCCTGCAAAAAACCATCGAGGAATACCTCTATCCCGCGATGGAGGATTTCAAATTGGACATCATCATTGACCAAGGACCAAATGCCCGCAGCGTGCGGCTGAACCTCCCGCGCTTCACGCTCATCGGCGCGACCACGCGTAGCGGATTGCTCACCGCGCCGTTGCTCACGCGTTTTGGGATGCGCGAACGGCTGGATTATTATTGTGCGGCGGACTTGGATAAAATTGTCATCCGCTCGGCGAATTTGCTCAACGTGGAGATTGACCCGTCTGGCGCGCACGAAATTGCCCGACGCAGCCGGGGCACACCGCGTATCGTGAATAATTTACTCCGCCGCGTGCGCGATTACGCCCAAGTCCGACACGATGGCCGCATCACCGCCGCCGTTGCCGACCAGGCGCTGGCGATGCTGGAGATTGACGAGAACGGCCTGGATGAAATGGATAAGCGCATCCTCGAAGCCGTCATCACGAAATTCGGTGGCGGACCCGTCGGCGTGAATTCGCTCGCTGTGGCCGTGGGCGAAGAGCCGGATACGATTGAGGAAGTCTATGAGCCGTATCTCATCATGGAAGGCTATCTCAACCGCACCTCGCAAGGCCGCGTCGCGACGGAATTGAGCTACCAGAAACTAGGCTTGAAGCCAGCGACCGGCAATCAATCGAAGTTGCTTTAGTTGCCCACTCGCCGCGTAGTTGAAGGGCCTCGCTCCGAATTTGAACTTTGTGTCTGGGTGCCTGGGTGGTTAAAATCCGCAGCATGAGCTTCTACGATAAATTGAAATTTGACGCCAACGGTTTGATTCCCGCGATCATCCAGGAACACGCCACCGGCCGCGTGGTGATGATGGCGTGGATGAACCGCGCGTCACTCGAAAGCACCATCGCCACCGGCAAGACGCATTTCTGGAGCCGTTCGCGCCAGAAATACTGGATGAAGGGCGAGGAGAGCGGCAACACCCAGACCGTGCGCGACATCGCGTTTGATTGCGACGGCGACGTGCTGCTGATTCAAGTCGAGCAAAACGGCCCAGCCTGTCACGAGGGTTACAAGTCGTGTTTCTTCCGCTCCATCGAAGGCAAAGGCGAGACGTTCAAGACCACCGAGAAGCAAATCCTCACGCCAGAGCAGATGTATAAAAAGAAAACTTAAAGGGTGAAGGCCAAATGAAACCGGATGCTGACACGCTAGACTACACTCCCGAACAGTTGTGTAGCCGTATCGCAATCCTCACGGAAAGCATAATGGATTTCTGGAAACACTCGAAGGGTTGGGCTCCAACGGAGGCGTTTATCTTGCTGGATAAGTCTATGCTTGATTGGCAGGTATCTTTAGCGTCAAGCCTTGCACGTTGGGTTGGCGCGGATTCCCCAGGTGACTTGATACTCGCGTGGGCGAATTTAGGGACTTTAGTGGAAGGTCAGTTAAAATTATTTCTATGCGTTTATTACAAAGATTATAAATCAAGCATACATGCAATTCGGAAGAAGAAAGGCAAACTTGCCGATCCTGACGGCTGTCAACTCCAACCACTTCGGCAATTTTTTGTGAAACAGATTTGGGACGTCGGCACAGACTGGAATCCCTATGTGGAACTGGTCCAACAGCGAAGAAACGCGATCCACGCTTTTAAGCATCGCAATATTGGAACCTTCGCTGAATGGCAAAAAACCTTGCGGCTGCACCTGTCTTTCGTTCGTGATGTTGGTGGAAGGCTACCTTATCCAGACGAGCACTTCGACGGTCTCAAGGAGGTATAATAATCGCCTGCGGCTTCCTGCTTTTGTTTTCTCCGGGCTTCGGCTAAAAATGACTTCATGTATTCACCGAAACTGGATGAATTTTTAAAGCTAGCCGCGCAGGGAAATCTCATTCCCGTCACGCGCCGGCTGCTCGCGGACATTGAAACGCCGCTCTCGGCCTATCGCAAAATCCGGGGCGCGGGCGAATCCTTCCTCTTTGAATCCGTCGAGGGCGGCGAACATCTGGGCCGCTACTCGTTCGTCGGCTGTAACCCGCGTGCGGTCATCCGGCAGACCGGCAACCGCGTGGAAGTCATCGAAAACGGTAAGGTCGTGGAAAGTTTTCTCGTTGGTAGGGACGTGCTGCCGCACGTCCAGGCTGACCCGCAGGTCAGCCCTACCGTCCGTGACGGCCTCGAAGTCGTCGAACGCGTGATGAAAAAATATCGCGCGGTCGCTGTGTCCGGCCTGCCGCGCTTCACTGGCGGCGCGGTCGGTTTCATCGGTTACGAATTCATCCACGATGTTGAACCCCGCGTCCCCCGTCCGCAACATGACGAACTGAAGACGCCCGTCATGTATTTTCTCGTGGCCGACCAGCTTTTGATTTTCGACCGCGTCGCACAGACCATCACCGTGCTGGTCAACGCGATTCTCGACGACGCAGCTTCGCCGGAAGACGCCTATGAAAATGCGACGAGCGAAATTGACCGTATCATTGCCCTACTCGAACAACCGAGCGAACATCAGCCCGCGACAGTGCCGTCGGAAATCCCACCGGTCGCGTTTGAATCGAACGTGACGCCGGAAAAGTTCGAGGCGAACGTGCTCGCCGCCAAGAAATACATCACGGCAGGTGACATCATCCAGGTGGTCGGGTCGCAGCGTTTTTCCGCGCCGACGCGTGCCGGCGATGGGGCGGATCTCGATCTGGTTCTCCTCGCAGCGCACGTGAATTTCGGGCGACG
>JAYUBJ010000629.1:0-3452 GCA_043740915.1 Verrucomicrobiota bacterium | reverse complement strand
CTACGAACTCTTGATGGAAGAAATCATCGCGTCCAATGATCCCGAATTACTGCGGCACTTCATCCTCACCGTGGGCGTGGTAAGCAATCATGGAAACTGGTTCAGTTCGAATAACATGAACAAGGAGCTTGTCGTGCTGGCACAGTCGTACGACTGGCTGCTGTTCCTGACTGACGAAGGGTTGGCGGAGTTCATCTACGACATCGTGTTGAGTAAAAAATCAGGGGTGCTGGCCGCTAAGAAAGCCTTCCACAGCAGCTACTCGGCGAACAAAAAGAAAAACTCATTTACGAAAGTCCAAATGGCGTTGGATGCGGACAACGTTTTGCAGGATTATTTCCGGGCGAACAGCAAGCGGATCGAAAGCTGGTTCAACATCATCACTCCGGTCAAACAACCGATGGCAACGTTGCGGAAACAAATCAACACACTTTCGAAGAAAAAATGGGCGGAGATTTTTGAAACATGAGTGCTGGCCGAAAAGTAATCACCGACAACAAGGACTGGGGCACCCCGCCAAAATATGTCGAGGCGGTCAAAACATTTTTCGACGGCCAGATTGACTTGGATCCCTGCTCCAACGACTGGTCAATTGTCGGTGCGCGGGTCGAATACCGGCTCCCGAACCACGACGGCTTGAAGGAAAGTTGGAACTACAAGAAGATCTTCGTGAATCCTCCATACGGGAGAGATCAACGCAGATCTACGGGTATCAAAAGCTGGATACATCGCTGCGAGATGGCACACAAGACACACGCCTCTGAAGTGCTGGCGCTGGTGCCAGTGGCGGTGAATACGGCGCACTGGAAACAATTCATCTTTGGCAAGGCCAGGTCGGTCTGCTTCCTCGCCGACACTCGACTCAGGTTTCTTGTCAACGGAGAGGATGGCGGCAAGGGCGCTCCAATGGCGTGCTGCATGGTTTACTGGGGACCTGACCATGACCGATTCCGTAAAGTTTTCCGCAAGTACGGAGCGGTGTTGCCACTAGACGAACTACAAAAGCAGAGCCATGCCCATTCAGAAGAAGGGGAAGTGATTCAAAGTAATCTCGCGCCAAAGATGCCCAGATCCAACGGTCGGTACCCGGCACGGGAATTCGATGGGCACGAACAGGCAATATTGTTGGAAAGCACTTCAACTCAGTCCAAGCCACTCCCGAAATCGCAGTCGGTCAGTTACTCAGCTTTCAACCGGAAAAAAAAGAGCCGTTGATGCTGCAAGTGCCGAGAAGATGACTTGCGCGATCGTTTCCAAATTCAACGCAGGGAATGAGAATTGCCGATTCCCCGCCGCAATTTCACTTCCGACGTTTGAGGGCCGCGGCGATCCATTCGGGCGCGTACGACGAGGTGCAGCCTTTCGGCACAGAGGTGTTGTTCAATCTGCCCGGCGGATTCTTCACTCGGATTTGTCGTGACACGCTGACACAAAATGCGTGCCCGCTGACTAATGGGTGAGCCCTTGTAGGCTGGAAACTGAGCTTCCCCACAAACAACCAGTGTTGTGGTGTCAGCCACCGTCTTGAGTATGAACGAAAATCGAAGCAGCTTTGAGTCATGATTATTTCCAAAATCGAGCTGAAAAACTGGAGGAACTTCGAAAGTGTCGCGGTAAACCTCACGGATCGTGTGTTCGTCGTCGGACCGAATGCATCCGGCAAGTCGAACTTTTTGGATGTCTTCAAGTTTCTTCGCGACATCGCCCTGCCAAGCGGCGGTTTGCAGGAAGCCATTACCCAACGTGGCGGCGTCCGCCTGATCGATGGCAAATCAGGACGCACTTGCCCTTTTCCCACACTTGCCGACCGGCGGGGTTTGCGCTTTCATTCCCGCATGTTCACATTTTTCCGCTCGACCGCTTGCACGATCGTGTTGCTGTTCCTGGCCCGACTCCCCGCCCGGGCTTGGGATTACGAAGGCCACCGGCTCGTGAACCAGATCGCCCTGGCGTCGTTGCCCGCGGATTTTCCGGGATTCGCCCGGACGCCGGCGGCGCGGGAACGCATCGCGTTTCTCTCCGGCGAACCGGATCGCTGGCGCAATACACCGGACCTGCCGTTGCGCCACTTTAATGGGCCCGACCACTATTTTGATGTGGAGGATCTGGCGTTGTACGAAATGACGGCGACGAATCTCTCGCCCTTCCGATATGTGTTCACGGCGCGGATGGGCGCGGCGCGGGCGGCCAACCCGGGCAAGTTTCCCGCCGTGGATCCGGCGCAAAACAGCGACCGCACCCGCGAACTGCCCGGCTATTTGCCGTGGGCGATTACCGAACATTACGCCAAGCTCAAATCGGGCTTCTCCTATCTAAAGGTGTTCGAAGAACTGGGCAGGCCGGAAGAAGTCACCAACGCGCAGCAGAACATCCTGTACATCATGGGCACGCTGGGGCATTACGTGGGCGACGCCGCTCAACCGCTGCACACCACGCGGAACTACAATGGTTGGACGGCGGAAAATCCACGCGACTTCACCACGAGCAAGGGGTTCCACGCGTGGATCGACGGCGGTTATTTGAACAAGGTGGGGCTGCGACGCGAGCAGCTATTGGCTGGCGTGGCACCCGCAAGAGTGCTGTGGTCGGGCGATCCCAAAGCAAAGCATGATGACGTTTTTCCCTTGATGATGAATTACATTGTGGAGCAGCACCAACTGGTGGAGCCATTGTACCAGATGGATAAAGAGGGCAAACTTTCGGGCAAAGATGAACTAGGCCAGCAGGGCCAGGCCTTTTTGGAGGGTCAACTGCGCAAGGCGGGACAAATGCTCGGCGATCTTTGGTATTCCGCCTGGCAGCAGGCACAGCCCGATACGTATCTGAAATCGCGGTTGATGGAACGCAAGCTGGCGGCATCCGGCGAGCCGAAGAAGAGGTGAAGCCCCAGGAGCTCGAATCCACAGAAGGACACAAAGGAAACAAAGCCTGAAGCCGCCTTGGTTCGCTCCGCTCGCTTCTGTTAAATCAGTTTCCTCGCTCTGAATTCTATGCGTTCGTTTGCGGCAATTCCGGAATTCGAGCTTAACCCGAACTCCAAAGCGAAATGGCTTTGGGTCGTGGGACAGTGCTTCCAGCCTACGCAGTACTGCTACGGAGGACGGGGCCAGCCTGTCCGGTCGTGAGGTGGTTCACGAAAAAAGTTCCCGAACCAGAAAGCTGTAAAGGACAGGCAGGATGCACTGTCCCACCCTATCGGCATCTCGCCGCGTCAAGAATTGGGGTTAATCCTTCGCGCCGAACAAGCGGTGGTGTTCCTGGATGGCATAGCGGTCCGTCATGCCGGCGAGGTAATCACACACGGCCCGCGGCCACCCGGTGCGGCGTGCCCGCTTGCGCGCTTGCTCGCCGATCTCCGCAGGGTGCGCGAGGCAGTGTTCAAATAATTCCGCGAGCATCCGCACCGCCCGTTGATTCGGTCCGTGAACCACTGGATTGTAATACAGGTTCGC
>JAYUBJ010000628.1:0-3453 GCA_043740915.1 Verrucomicrobiota bacterium | reverse complement strand
AATTTCCCAAAGACGTGACGGCTGAGTTGGAAAAATTTCTACGCCAAAGCACCGGCTCGCTGTTGTTGACCGGGCCCGCCGGCAGCGGCAAGACCACCACGATCTACGCCTGCCTGCGTTACCTCACCGACCTGGGCGGCCGCCACATCATCACCGTGGAAGATCCCGTGGAACAAGTCATCCCGGGCGTCATGCAAACCGAGGTGAACGAGGCGCGCGGCCTGAATTTCGCCACGGCCGCGCGGCATTTGTTGCGGCAAGATCCGCAGGTGCTGACCCTCGGCGAAATTCGCGACGCCGAAACCGCGAACCTCGCGGTGCAGGCCGCGCTGACCGGCCATCTCGTCATCTCCACCCTTCACGCCGGATCGTGCAAAGGGGTCCTCGAGCGGTTGCTGGTGATGTGTCCGGATCATTACGCGGTGATCTCGGCGACGACGCTGGTACTGAATCAGCGGCTGATGCGCCGGCTCTGCACGGCTTGCGCGGGGGCGGGCTGCGCGACGTGTCTCCAGACCGGCTACCGCGGACGGATTCCGATTCTGGAGTGGATCCGGCTGGACGATGCGTTGCGCCGCGAGTTGCGCGCACGCGGTCCCGATGCGATAGTGCCGGCACGCCGTCTCGCTGAATCCGCCCGGAAACTTTGCCAGCAGCAACTGTCGAACGAGGCAGAATATGAAAGGGTGATCGGGTTATGAAACTGGATGAATTTGCCTTCGTGAACCAGCAACTGGCCGGGATGTTGAAGGCGGGGATTCCGTTGGAGGGCGGTCTGCGGCAACTTTGCGCCACGATGCGGCGCGGCCAACTGAAGACCGAACTCGAAAAGTTGGAAGCCGACCTCGCCCAAGGAATCCCGCTCAAGGAAGCGCTCGCCGCGCGCCAGCTCCCGGAGTTTTACGTGCGGATGCTGCAAGTGGGCGCGCAAAGCAACGACCTCCCCGGCGTGCTGCTGATGCTGGCGGATTATTATTCCAAGGTGAACACCATCGCGACCCGGCTGAAAGGACTGATGGTTTATCCGCTGATCGTGTTGGTGACGGCGACGGCCGTTTCGCTCTTGTTGGTGATGGTGTTTCAGTCACTGTTCACCAGCCCAAGCGGGGTTTTTTCAACAATGTTTTCGGACATGCTCAACGCCGAGGACATGCCTTTTTTGGCGAGGCCGATGTCAATCATGACGAGCATTTGGCTGCCAACATTTTCCCTGGCCCTGCTTACTATTGGGGTCATTTTGGCCTTGGCAATTCCACGATTCCGACATTCCCTGCGTTGGCGGTTGCCCGGGTTCAAAGAAGCCAGCCTTTCCCAATTTGCATCCTCGATGAGCCTGTTGTTGTGTGGTGGCAACAGCTTGAACGACTCACTCGGTGTGTTGCGGCAGGTGGAAAACGGAAAGTCAATTGGCGATGGGCTGGTTCACTGGCAGGCACTGCTGGCGAACGGGAATGGAAAAATTACCGACTGGAGCGCCTTGTCAAAGAACTTCCCGCCCCTCTTTATCTGGCTGGTTAGCAACTGCGGCGAAGACTTGGCCGCAGGATTTCGTCGGGCGGCTGAAATCTATTACGCCCGCGCGACTTATCGAATTGAAATGCTCTTGTATGCCGCGCTTCCGATTTCGATTTTAGCGCTGAGCCTGATCGTTATTTTTCAGGCGATGACCTTGATTCGAATGTTCTCGGCCTTCGTGGTGCTGATGGACATGATGAGAGGCTCATAAAATGCCCCTGACGAGTCATTTTATTCTCGCCAGTTTGGGTCAAGGAATCTCCGCTGGCTTATCCTCCTCGAGCGACATATTCGGCTCGATCGTGGATGTGGTCATCTGGTGTTTGGCATGGCTTATTCTTGGCCTGCTGCCGATGCTGGGGCTATTTTACTTGGTTTATTTCTTGTTCAGCCTTCCGCTCCGGCGACAGGAACGCGCCCGACTTTTTCTCGACCTTTTGGAAACGGGCCTGCAGTCCGGGCGCGGTCTGGAACAAACCCTGGTTTCCATCTCACAAAGCCATGACCGTTCGGTCGGTGTCCGTTTCCATTTGCTCGCGGCGCATCTGGAACGGGGGCTCAGCTTGCGACAAGCCTTGGAACACGTCCCGCGACTGCTGCCGCCACAAATCGTGGCCATGTTGAAAGTGGGAGAGGAAGTCGGCGACTTGAGAAAAATCCTGCCGGCCTGCCGCGCCCTTTTGCGCGACGGCGTCGGCCAGGTCAACAAGGCGCAAAATTACTTGATCGTGCTGGCCTTCGTGCTCACGCCGCTCTGGATGTTCGTCCTTGCCGTTTTGTCGAACGTCGTTCTTCCCAAATTCTATGAGATCGCGATTGAGTTTGAAGCCACGATTCCCCCGCTCCTCGGCAACTTCGCCCAACACAAGTCGTTGCTGTATGCTTTTCATGGCCTGCTCCTGCTGTCACTTTACACCGGTGCCTTTATCTACATCGGCGGGCCACGGGTGCTCGGTTGGATCGAGGCGGGCCTGCCTAACTTGAGCGACTGGCTTTTTCACCGCCTCCCCTGGCGTCGCAAACGGCTCCATCGCGACTTCTCGATCATGCTGGCGATTCTACTCGACGCCGGTGTGCCTGAAGAAAAGGCGGTGTTGCTGGCCGCCAACAGCACGGCGAACGATGTCATCCGGCGCCGCGCCGCAATCGTGGCGGAAGAACTCCGGCGCGGTGTTAAACTGACCGAAGCCATGCGCCACCTGGATGACGCGGGCGAATTCAAATGGCGGCTCACCCAGGCAGCGCACGGGCCGGGCGGATTTCAAGCCGCATTGGTGGGCTGGCACGAGGCGCTCGATGCCAAGGCGTTTCAACAGGAACAGGCCGCCACCCATGCGCTCACTTCGGTGCTCGTGCTGTACAACGGCGCCATCGTCGGCCTGATCGTGGTGGGGCTTTTCCAGGTGCTACGCTCCATGACCGAATCCGCACTGTTATGGTAATCCGCATTGGACATGCCCGACGACCGCGAGAGCGCGGCGCGCTGATGGCCGAGGTGGCCGTGGGGATCGCCATCTTTGTCGGGGTGCTGTTGCCGCTTTCCCTCTCGATGTTGCAGGACCAGAAACTTTGTCGCGCCTATTACTACCGCGCCGTGGCGATGGAAATCGTCGATGGCGAAATGGAAATTCTGGCGGCGGGTGAATGGCGGGAGTTCAAATCCGGTTCGCAGCCGTATCCCGTGCGGGCCGCGGCCGCGAAGAACCTGCCGCCGGGACGATTTATTTTGACGCGGGAAAATAAGTTGTTCCGCCTTGAATGGGTGCCGGAGAAAAAACACGGCATTGGCCCGGTGCTGCGGGAATGGCGGATCGCGGCCGATGGATGACGCATGAATATTAACGTCATTCAAAAGTTCAAGAGTCGGCGGCTTTCATCGTGGCGTTTCAACTTCACCGCGGCCCGCTCCCCGATCCGGAGCGCCGGTCTCCGACCCGG
>JAYUBJ010000627.1:0-3460 GCA_043740915.1 Verrucomicrobiota bacterium | reverse complement strand
CGGCATGGCTGTCTCATAGAGGCCGAGCACGAGTTCCGCGGTGGTGGGCGCGGCCAGGAGTTCGTCGAAGAAAATCTCCAGGTGCGGATCCGGCACGACATCGAGGCCCAGCGGTGGTTCACGCATTTCGCCGACGCGTTCGCGCAGGGCGGCGACGTGCTCGGAACAAATGTAGGCGTGCAAGCTGAAGCCCATTTTCAATTCGTAGATGGGTTCAGCGGCGATGCGCGCGGTGAAGATTTGGTGCAGCCGCTTGAACGCATAGTGGTAGCGCTTAAGACGGGTGACGCATTGCCCGATGGACAGGCCGGGTTTCATGGCTTCGGCCAGGGAGCAGACCCCGGCCAGGGCGGGGAGGTTCCGGTACGAGGGAAGAGGATTCATGGTGCAATTTCGTTAGAGCCGATCTGAAAATCCCATTCTGGGTGGAACGGGCCACCGGCCTGTTCCGGCGGGCTACCAGCCGGCCGGACTTTTCGGCGGCAAGTTGCCGCCGAAAACGGGCTGGTAGCCCGTGCCACCCAATTTTTCAGACCGGCTCTTAGGGGAAAACGTAACACCCGGTGAAGAAAACTCGACAAGATTTTTGCGGGCACAAATCGGAGAATTGGACTGGCTTGGGCCAACCCAAAACCCGAATTCTTAACCGCGGATTTCGCGGATGGCACGGATGAGAAGCAGATTTGAAGTGCGATGCACGCTTTAGAATGATCCTGGCGGATTCGTCACCATGCATTTGTTTGTCCGCGCTATCCGTGTAATCCGCGGTTAAAACGTTGGAATCCGAGTTCAGGCGGTGTTTTTCTTTTCCAATTCCAGCGCGGACTGGACGCGGGTGAACTCGTCCTTCGCCTGTTCGAGCACGGGAACCGCGTCCGACAACCCGCCGGCGCGGGCATGGCCTTCAATTTCGGCGAACAAGCTGGCCAGACGGCGTGCGCCCAAGTTGCCGGCATTGCCTTTCAAGCCGCTCGCGGCGGTCAAGGTGGCCGACATGTTTCGCTTGGTGATGGCACTCTCCAAGGCCTGGAATTGCGTCGGGGCGTCCTGCAAGAACAGGTTGATCAACTCCACCACGGGATCGGGCCGGTTGGGTTCCCGCAGTTGCCGCAGGCAGGCGATGACGAAGGGATCGATCGTCCCGGTGGTGGCGGTCAGCGGATTGGTGAGGGCGCGCTGCAAGGTCACCTCCAACTCGACGAGTTGAACGGGTTTGCCGATGTAATCGTTCATGCCGGCGGACAGGCATTTGTCGCGGTCGGCCGCCTCGGTATTGGCGGTCAAGGCGATGATGTAAACTTTTGATTTCGCACCGAACTGTTTGGCCCGCTCCAGTTCGCGGTCGCGAATCTGCCAGGTTGTTTCATAGCCGTCCATTTCCGGCATCTGGCAATCCATGAGCACGATGTCGTAGGGGACGCGCTGCAACGCCGCCAGCGCTTCCAATCCATCGGTGGCCAGGTCGGCGGAGTAGCCAAGTTTTTGCAACTGTTTCTGCGTGATCCGCTGGTTGAGGACGCTGTCCTCCACGACCAGGATGCGGATGTTTTTTGGAGGCACGCTTTCGGCCGGCTGGTTGGTGTCTGGCATAAGTCAGGTTTGGGCGACCCGGCTCGGGCGGAGGGTTGCGCCGTTCATGCTCACGGTTTCCACAATGTAGCAGTCCGCCCGCACGATGCAAGATTATGATGGGTGCCGGGATTGACACGTTGCGCGTGGCGCGTGGATAGTCCGCGTGGATGCGAGTCTATGATCTGGCCATGACGCACCAGCTCGACGCGGACGATTTTTTTATTCACCGCGTGCAGCAGCATTGCGCGGAGCGCGGCCTGAACTTTTTCCTGATCGAACCGATTTGGGTGGCGTCGTTCCTGGAAAAATTCACCGCGGGCGAAGTCTGGGCGAAGGTGCTGCTCAATATGCACAGCGAGCATCATGAACCGGCGGATGTTTACCACCGGTTGATCAAGCTGGCGGCGGAGCGGAAAACCCAGGTGATCGATCCCCCGGAAGTGGCGCTGGCGTCGTTCAACAAGGCGAGGCTCCATCCGCGGCTGGCGGCGGCGGGGATCCACGTGCCGCCGACGATCATTGTGTCGCGCGAGCAGGCGGCCGGCTTTCGGCTCACCGAGGCCGACCGCGCGCTGCTGGGATCGCCGTTCGTCATCAAACCGAGCCTGGGTTACGGCCGGCGCGGGCTCGTGCTGGATGCCACGAGCGAAAGCGATCTGGCGCGCTCGCAGGCGGCATGGCCGGATCCGGATTACCTGATGCAACGCCGGATTGAACCGCGCTGGCTGGTCGGCTTGCCCGCCTATTTCCGCGTTTATTTTGTTTTTGGCACGACGTGGATTTGCTGGTGGAACTGTTTCACCGACCACTACCGGCTGGTGACGGAAACCGAGATGAAGGAGTTTGCGCTCGCGCCGTTGGGTGAGATTATCCGGCAGATCGCGCGGTTGACCGGCATGAATTTTTTTTCGACGGAAATTGCGCAGGCCGAGACCGGCGAATGTGTCGTGATCGACTATGTGAACGACCAGTGCCATCTGCTGACCCAGAGCGCGAGCCCGCACAACGGCGTGCCGGACGAGTTGGTGGCGGCTATCGCGCGGCGTTTGGTGGAGGCGGCGCAGCAAATGATCCGCCCATGATTTTGCGCGCGCGCCAGTTTGAATTCACGTTTCCGCGTCCGACGCTGGTGATGGGAATTGTGAACGTCACGCCGGATTCGTTTTCCGATGGCGGCCATTGTTTTGAGACCGAGTCCGCCGTGGCGCACGCGCTCGCAATGATTGGGCAGGGGGCGGAGCTGATTGACATCGGTGGCGAATCGACGCGGCCCAACGCCACGCCGGTGAGCGCTGCGGAAGAGTTGCGCCGCGTCCTGCCCGTGATCGAGACCTTGGTCGGTCAGGTGAACGTGCCGCTGTCGATCGACACGCAAAAGCCGGCGGTCGCGCGGGCGGCGTTGCGAGCCGGTGCCAGCCTCGTGAACGACATCGCCGCCAACCGGCTCGAGGATGAGATGTGGCGCGTGGTGGCGGAGGCCAAGTCGGGGTATGTGCTCATGCACATGCAAGGCACCCCGCAGACCATGCAGCAGAATCCGAATTACGGTGACGTGGTGGTGGAGGTTGGGGATTTTTTTGGGGAGCGATTGCGGCGGCTCGCCGCGTGCGGAATCAGCGCGGAACAAGTGATTCTCGATGTCGGGATCGGCTTTGGAAAAACGCTCGAGCACAATTTGCAGTTGCTCGGCGGGTTGAACAGTTTTACAAACCTGCAACGCCCGTTGCTCCTCGGCGTGTCGCGCAAAGCGTTTCTGGGCAGGCTGACCGGGGCGGAAGTGGCGGCGCGTTTGCCGGCGGCCCTGGCCTGCACGAGCCTGGCGGTCGCCGCCGGCGCGGGGATCATCCGCACCCACGATGTCGCGGCCACGGTGCAGGCGGTGCGCACC
>JAYUBJ010000626.1:0-3470 GCA_043740915.1 Verrucomicrobiota bacterium | reverse complement strand
GTTCAACGCCTTTGACGGTTTTCTTTTTGTAATCCGCCGGGGCGTCGTCCGGTTTCATGCCTTTGAGCACCTGGCCCCACACCAGAATCTTCGCGTCTGCGGTCGGAGCGGCTTCATACACATCGGTGTCGCCAAAAATATCCTCCACGCCGCGCAGGAGGGGGCTGTTCTTCATCGCCGCCTCAATGACGCCGCGCGTCGCCTCGTGTTTGTGCGACCCCCAATGACTGACCCACGTCTCGCCCAGGACTTGTTTGCCGAAGCCGCCCGCCCATTCCTTGCCTTGCCAGCCGAATTTCTCGTAGGCGCTCTTGCCGCTGTTGTCGTAGTTGAACGCGTGCGTGCTGGTGCGCAGGGCGATGATCGGTTTGCCGGCCAGGTAATAATCCACGAAATGCTTCATCGGCGCATCGGGCCAGTGGCGGAAACGGAGGAGCATGATGCACAGGTCCGCCGAATCCAGCGCCTCAATGCCGGGCGCGCTTTCTCCGTTGTTCGGGTCGATCTCGCCGGTCTTGGGATCGACTGCGAAAATCACCGTGCATTTGAAGCCGTGGCGTTGGGAGAGAATCTTGGCGAGCTGCGGCAGCCCTTCCTCGGAGCGATACTCCTCGTCGCCGGAGAGGAAGACGATGTGCTTGCCTTTGCCGGGGCCGGATTTTCCTTCGTAGGTGACCCAGTCGGCGGCGCGGGTGGCAAACGCGCAGGCGAACATGGTGAGCAGAGTGGCGAGTTGTTTCATAATTGTGTGGGTTGGACGTGGCGGAGTCATTTCCGCATCAATGCGAATTCCATGCTGTCCACCAGGGCCTGCAGGCTGGCTTCGATGATGTTCTCGCTCACGCCCACGGTGCCCCATTCGCGTCTGCCGTCGGTGGACTGGATCAACACGCGCGTTTTGGCGGCGGTGCCGGTGGCGCTGTCCAGGATGCGTACCTTGTAATCGGTCAGCGTGATTTTTTTGACCTGCGGAAAAAATTTGGAGAGCGCGGTGCGCAGCGCGCCATCGAGCGCGTTCACCGGGCCATCGCCTTCCGCCGCCGTGTGCGTCGCCTGGTTGCCCACGCGGACTTTGACGGTCGCTTCGCAGGTGGAGGTATTCCCTTCGCGGCGCATCGAGACGTGATACGCATCCACGGTGAACGGCAGTTCCTGATGCCGGAGCAATTTCTGGATGAGCAGCGCCAGCGAGCCTTCCGCCGCCTCGAATTCAAAACCCTGATGCTCCAAATCCTTGATCCGGGCCAGCATGGCCTTCAACTCCGGCGTTTCGTTCCCGATGCGGAAGCCCAATTCCTGCGCCTTCATCACGATGTTGCTCCGGCCGGCGAGGTCGCTGATGAGGACGTTGCGCTGATTGCCAACCAGTGTCGGATCGATATGCTCGTAACTCGCCGCCAGTTTCTGCACGGCATTGACGTGCGTGCCGCCCTTGTGCGCAAACGCCGCCGAACCCACCCATGGCTGGCGCGGGCTGTGCCGAAGGTTTGCAATCTCGTCCACGAATTGGGAAAGCTCCTTGAGCTTCCGCAGCGACGACGCGGGCAGGCACGCCTTGCCCAGCTTCAACTGCAGGCACGGGATGATGCTCGTGAGGTTGCAGTTGCCGGTGCGTTCGCCGTAGCCGTTGATGGTGCCCTGGACATGCACCGCGCCGGCTTCGATGGCAGCCAGCGCGTTCGCCACCCCCACGCCGATGTCGTCGTGCGTGTGAATGCCCACTTTGGCATTCAGTTTCCCCTTCGCCACGGTGGTGATGCGCGCGACTTCGCCCGGCAGACAGCCGCCGTTCGTGTCGCACAGCACGATGAAATCCGCCCCCGCTTTTTCCGCCGCCTGCCACGTCGCGAGCGCGTAGTCCGCGTCAAGTTTGTAGCCATCGAAGCAATGTTCGGCGTCGTAGATGACGTATTTTCCGTGGGTTTTCAGGAAGCGCACCGTGTCGCCGATCATCGCGAGATTTTCGTCCGGCGTGCAGCGCAGGACTTCCCGGACGTGCAGCATCGAGGTTTTGCCGTAGATCGTCACCACGGGTGTCCCGGCCTCGAGCAGCAGGCGGACCTGGTCATCGCTTTCCACCGCCACGCCTTTGCGGCGGGTGGATCCGAACGCTGCCAATCGGGCGTGTTTGAATTTCTTCCGCCTCGCCTGGGCAAAAAACTCGATGTCCTTGGGATTGCTGCCGGGCCAGCCGCCCTCGATGTAATGAATCCCGAAGGCGTCAATTTTTTCCGCAATGCGGAGTTTATCCGCCACAGAAAAGTTGATGCCTTCGCCCTGGCTGCCGTCGCGCAGGGTCGTATCGTAGATTTCGATTTGTGGTTTCATCACATCCCGCCGAAGCGGGAGGTGATTTCTACGCCTTCGGCGGGCGGGTGGCAAATCCCAAAATGCCCGCTAAGAACGTCCTTTGGCCAAATCCATATACGACTGTTCGGGGCGCGCGGGCGGGGCGGGTTGCCAGTCGCACGCGCGATCCACCACGCGGTGCATCTGCTCGAACCACCAGCGGGCTCGGGAAAGCCGGCGTTCCCGGCGGACGGCGGGCCGGAGGGCGCGTGCCGCATCAAAACCCAGTTCCATTTGTTGTCTCGTTAACATGACTCGCCTTTCATTTTGAGCCGAGACTACCCCGGGGGGTCGGACAAATGCTGTCTGACCAAAGGATGTTCCTTGACCGAAAGAGAACTCCGGCAAGTATTGGGAAATGGCAAAACCATGTTGATTGCCTTCCACAAACCCTTCGGTGTGCTGTCGCAGTTCACTCCGGACGGCTCGGCCAATCGCACCCTCGCCGAGTTTGGTTTTCCCGCGGAGGTCTATCCGATCGGCCGGCTGGACGCGGACTCCGAGGGGTTGCTCCTGCTGAGCGACGAGCCGGAACTGAACGAACGACTGCTGCATCCCCGGCACGCACACGAACGCGAGTATTGGGCGCAAGTCGAGCGCATTCCCGCGCCGGAAGCGCTGGCGAAGCTCGCCCAGGGTCTGGTGATCCAACACCACCAAACCCGGCCCTGTCGTGCGTGGCGGCTCGACCCGCAACCGTTCGTGCCGCCGCGCGATCCGCCGATTCGCCTCCGCAAATCCGTCCCGGATTGCTGGATCGGCCTCGAGCTGGTGGAAGGCAAAAACCGCCAGGTGCGCCGCATGACGGCCGCCGTCGGCCATGCCACGCTGCGGTTGATCCGGGTGCGGATTGGCCGTTTTGAATTGGGTGATGTGCCTACAGGCAAGTGGAAGGAGTTGACGCTTCCAGAGCGGCGGCTGGTCTTGCTGTAGCGGCGGTCGGTGACCGTCGATCCCCCTTTCTTTATTTCAGCGACCGCGTCGAGGCACGCCCCCGCGCCCGCAAACGACGATTTAATTTCCGCTTTTTCTTTCCGGCCGGCCCCCTTACGCTGGCGCCCGCATTGGCAACATGGCTCTGAAACTTTTCAACACCCTCACGCGCTCGGTGCAGGAATTCG
>JAYUBJ010000625.1:0-11185 GCA_043740915.1 Verrucomicrobiota bacterium | reverse complement strand
ACTGGTCCACCAGCATTATCCCGGACGCTTCCGCCCAAGTCGGTCAAGCCTTCCAGGACGGCGCGAAGCAGGGCTTTGACAACGTGACCAGCACGATCACTGACGAAATTCCCGATGTGCGGCGGACTCGACGCGAATGCCGAGGCGTGAAAACTGAGCATTTCCTCATTTTTCAACGAAACTGACATGCGTGCGAATCTTCCTGACAAAGGCTATTTCGTTGGAAAGGCGGTTGCGAACCGTCCTGATGTGACGGTCATCGAATGGATTGCCAGCGGCAACGATGGTCTCTTGTTTCGGGCGCATTCCAAGGAGCTTGGGAGCGATGTCGCTTGTAAAATTATTCCGCGAAGCAATCTGCAGCATGGTCCTGACGGCGGCGAAATATGGCGAGCAGAAATCTTCAAGGCCAATGTGCTCCGAAACTCCACCGCAGTCAAAATCCATCATATTTGCGAATGGTCTCGCGTCCCCGTGCAAGCCACGGGTGCAGAAGCGGAACAAATAGATTGCATCGCGCTGATTTCCGATTTTGTTTACGGACAAAGCTTGAAACGCTTTGCCGCCGATTATCCCGATGAGATTACGGTTTCATTCATTGTCCTTTGGCTGGAGACAATGTTAAATCTATTGTTTGAGATGAAGCAGCGTGGCGTTACTCATGGGGATCTTCACGCTGGAAACATCCTGGTTGAAGATCAGTCGTCCTACAACGTGATGGGGCCAAGGTTTGTCTTTCGAGTGACTGACTTCGGTGTCGGCGACACGACCAGCAAACCGCGATTCAAGGACGACTACCTTCAGCTAGCGGATACGCTCGCACAGCTTCTGCGTGCGATAAGCGACCAGGCTCGCAGTTTCAAAGATCAGTTTATTTTTAACGTACTTCGAAACGACTTCCTCGCTCGCCACTTGGTCGAAACCGACCTGACGTTTGATCCTTTGGCAAAGCAGCCGCTTGAATTGTTTCGCCGACTCCAGACGCTTGATTCTGATTTTGAACAAAGGGCAGCCCTGGGATCTGTCCGTCTCCTGACGCCGTTCGACTTCTTGAGCTGTGAGCAAATCGGCGAAGCGGCAATCTTGCTCCGCGCCCTCTATTCGGATCGGTTCCTCGGCCTGTCTGAAATCGAGAGCCAAAACAATGTCGTGGTGACCGGTCCGCGTGGCTGTGGCAAAAGCACGATTTTTCGCAGTCTGAGTCTCGACCAAAAGATGCGGGTGGCGATATGGTTCGGCTATCTGGCGGTCCAGTCGAACTGGCAAAGATCGCGGCCCCGTTCAAGGTGTCGCAAGCGACGCAGAACCGGGCCATCCGAGATGCAGCGGGAAGTTTTCTGAAAAACTTGCGCGGTGTTCCACGTTGCGGAGTTCAGTTGGTTGCCATCGTCGAAGCCTTTGGCAATGTAGCGAACTCCCATTTAAAATTCCTGGATTCCAAGAACGAAGAAGGCTCTCCACCGAAACAGGCCACACGTATCGAGCCCTACGAACCATTTGCTCTGCCTGAGGAGGCTCAAAGACTTTACGACGAACTGCTGCGCTACTCGGTTTTTATTGAGGATTTTCGTGGCAAAAGTCGCCGTGGGCGCGTCGTGCCACGTCTTTACCTGCGGCGCTTCTTGATTCCTCACTTCAACCTTACGTTCAGCCATCGCGACTCCATCGAACTTGAACCTGCGGATTTTGAGGCTTTCCTCATGGAGCCAGGAATGTTCGACCAAAAGCAGCGTTTGAAGAGTGCAGATGACGCCAGAAGGCACGAGAAACAGGACACTCAGAGTAAAGATCAGCTTTCGCTCGGCCTGGAGAACCCAGCGCAATGAATCTGACCGTCCAAACACCAGATGAAAGGCTTGCGGCTCTGGCGAAACCACGCTTTGAGACGGTGAGGCAGTTCGCAATGGCGTCTGAAGACTGGCTCGTCGTTTGTGCCGGATTCGAAGACCGAGCGCTCGGAGTGCTGCAAAATGCCGCTTCGGCACAAACTCCATTTAATGTTCTTCTCGTTCACTACGAACCGTTTTTCCTCGAGAACAAGCTGGAGGCGATTCGTTACGTCTGCCAACGGGCAGGCATTAATCTTGTAGAGACAACCTACAACCGTCAGGAACCTTCGGGCTTTGGTGACACATTTCTCGAATGGGCGTCTGACTGCCGGGGGCGGATCTTCGTGGACGTGTCCGCAATGTCGCGGATTCTGATCGTGCAGCTTCTTGTCGCACTCGGATCTCGGCCGGCCGGATTCGCAAATTGCTGTGTGACTTACGCTGAAGCGATAGACTATCCGCCAAACCAAGCTGAAGCCGAGGAGGAATTCGCGAAATGTGAATCTGACCCGACTCTATCGATTCTGTTTCTTTCATCTGGCGTCTTCGAGATTACGGTGATCCCAGAGTTGTCATCCGTCGCTCCCGCTGCGGCCCAAACCAGACTCATATCTTTTCCCTCGCTCGACACACACCACCTGACCGCGCTTCGCGCTGAAATCCAGCCCTCGCGTTTCAGTTTCATTGAGGGCGTGCCTCCGAGTCCCAAAAACAAATGGCGGCAAGAGATGATCTCGGCCGTGAACTGCCTCGACAAAATTCAAGATGCGGAGAGATGCCAGACGAGCACGCTTGATTACAGCGAGACCCTCGATTGCCTGCTGAAGCTCTATTCCGAACACTCCGGACGCGACCGGTTGCTCATTTCTCCCACTGGCAGCAAAATGCAAACTGTGGCGGTAGGAATCTTCCGTACGTTTGTTCGAGACGTTCAGATCGTCTATCCAACACCGCAAGGCTTTCTCAAGCCTGATGCCTACACTCTCGGAGTTGGCCCTCTACATATGCTGCCGCTCGCGCCGTTTTCTGCCGCAACCACCGCTATTGTTTGACGCTTACACGGAGGGCAACCGTGTCATCCGCGGTCGAAAGTCTTCCGGTGAATGGTTTTTGCGAGATCAATTGTCGCAAACGAACCGGTCGTTGCAAGTTGGCTGATAACCAAAGGGTTTTATTGAAATCGATCGCGTGAACGCAGATGGACTACCATTTCACCTGTTCGAGGAAACGCAGGCTCTGGGGGATTTGTTCGGCGGCGGTCGGGGATTCGTCCTCGATGAAGTAATGCTTCACGCCAGCCTTTTTGGAGGCGCGCAGAATGGCGGGCCAGTCCATCTGGCCGGTGCCGAGGGTCACGTCGTGGCTCACATCGGTGTGGCCGGTGAGGTCGCCGGTTTTCACGCCTTTCTTCATGTCTTTCACGTGCATCAACTCAAACCGCTTGCCGTACTTGGCCAGCAGTTTCAGCGGGTCCTGGCCGGGGTGGACAATCCAGAAGACATCCATCTCGTAGCAGACGAGCTTCGGTTTGGTCCCGGCCAACAACAGATCGAATAGCGTGCCATTTCCGTGCGGCTGAAATTCATAACCGTGCGTGTGGTAGAAGAATTTCACGCCATGCTCGGCCAGCACCTCGCCGGCCTGGTTGAAAACGGCGATGGCGTCGCGGCATTCCTGCTCGTTGAAATTATCCTTGTGGGGAATCCATGCGCAGCCGGCGTATTGCAGGCCGAGCGCCTGGGCTTCATGGGCGATGCCGTCCGCGTCATCGCGGAACCGTTCGTAGGGAAAATGGCCGCTGATGGGTTTTAGCCCGTTGGCCGCAAGCATTTCCTTGTATTTATCCGGCGCGAGATTGTAGGTCCCGGCCAGTTCCACATTGCGAATACCGTAGCCGTGGACTTTGGCGAGCGTGCCGGGGACATCCTTCGCGAAGTCCGCGCGCAAGCTGTAAAGCTGCAGACCGATCGGCCCTTTGAAGCTGGGACCGGTACCGGTTTTGGCGTCCGCCGCGCCGGCTGCGAAAGCGGCGAGCGACAGGGCAACAACCAACGAGAACAGGAATCGGGAGAAAAGTTTCATGCGCTGGTTATATCATCATGAGACGTTGAATGGGAAATAGATTTCGGCGAAGGGCGCAGCTCGGTTTGTTGCCGAGCGTTCTCGAGACTTCGAAGCGCCGTTTCCCCTCACCGCGGGCCATGATCTTCCCGGAGGTAGAGTTGATTCTCAGTGACTTTCCGAAAAGCGGTGCTGAAGCTACCCGCACTCCAGACGCTTCGCGACCGGTGGAGGTCATCGGCATTCGTGAAGCGTCTGGAGTGCGCGCGTGTTCACCGCCGCTATTCCCACCCTTCTCGCGCTGTTCGGCCCGTTCAACCTGGAAACCGCAGATGAACACGGATAAACGCAGATAATACCGTGGTGCCGAGCAGTCCAACTCGTTTCTTATCTGCGTTTATCCGCGTTCATCTGCGGTTCAACTGCCGTTTTGAGTTCAATCCTCGATCGCGGCGGCGGCGGCCTCCTGAAAAGCGCGGCGGACGGGTGAGTTGTCGCCGTTCGGGAAACCGGCGCGTTGGATCATCAGGACGAAAACCATGTCGTGTTTCGGATCAGCCCAGCTTTGGGTCGCGTAAGCCCCGCCGTGGCCATAGGTGCCGGGCGAGAGCATCGACGTGACGCCCAACGGTTCCTTCACGACTTGAAACCCAAACCCCCAGCTCATGCCGTCCACGAAGCCGGTCTTGATTTCGCCGGTTTGCGTGCGGGTCATGAGCGCGAGCGATTCCCTGGAGATCACGCGTTTGCCGTCGAGCGTGCCGCCGTTGAGCGTCATCTGGTAAAAACGCCCCATGTCGCGAGCGGTCGAATACAATCCGCCGGCCGGGAACGCCGTGCGCGCGCGATTGCTGATGCCGCCCTTGAGAAAATAGACTTCGGTTTCCTCGAGGCCGCCGCCGGTTTTGGGCTTGTAAGATTTGGCGATGCGCCCGGCCTGGGCCGGGGTCGGCCAGAAGGTCGTGTCGGTCATGCCGAGCGGCTGGAGGATGCGCTGCTCCAAGAAATCGGCGAACTTCTGGCCGGAGGCCACTTCAACCAGCCGGCCCAGCGTGTTGATGCCGGGGTTACTGTATTCCCATTTGCTGCCGGGCGGAAACCGGAGTGGTTGTTGCGAATAGGCCATGGCCAGCTCGGCCAGCGAACAATCGGTCCGCGGGGTCGGCACGTCGCCCAAGCCGGAGGTGTGGGTGAGCAGGTCGCGCAGCGTGATGGGCCGCGCCGGCCGTTTCAAGGTCAGCGTGTCATTCGCACGGCTCTCGACGAGCCACTGCCCTTTGAACTCGGGCAAATACTTTTCCACCGGATCCTCGACGTTGAGTTTCCCCTCGTCTTGCAGCATCAACACGGCGAGCGCGGTGATCGGCTTGGTCATCGACGCGATCCAAAACAGGTGGTCCGTGCGCATCGGCTGGTTGCCGGCGATGTCCGCGAGGCCCACGGCCTCGAGGCTCGCGACCTGTCCGTGGCGTGCGACGAGCGTGACCGCGCCGGAGATCGTGCCGTCGGCCACGAACACGCGCAGGCGGTTGGAAACTCCCGCGAGCCTGCTGGGATCCAGTCCGGTCTGGCCCGGCTTCGGTTCGGCGGCGGCGAGGGAAAAGGCGGCGAACAAGGCTGCGTAGAGCGCCCAACGATCATGGATTTTCATGGCGTTGGTTTAATGGATTGCCGCGCGCAAGGCCAGCGGAATTGCGAAAGGGAAAGGGTTCCAGGCGTATCTGGGCTCTGCCCTCGTAGCGCGGGGCATCCCCGCCAGCGAGTTCTGGCCACGTCTCGCGGCCAGGTGTCCGGCACACGGGGCGTGGACGCCCCGCGAACCCGCAGCCGAGGACGGCTGCGCTACGCGTGGGGCAGTACGCGGATTGAGCCCAACGGCTCCTCTGGAAATTCGGCTGGAAATTCGGCTTGCGCAATCGCTGCCCCTGCACCGAGCATCGTGATTGAGTGGCGCCGCTTTCGGCCGCCGCGCGTGATGGAAAAATTATTTGAAATAGTTCATGAGGACGCCGAGTTGCTGGTCATCAACAAACCGGCGGACCTGGTCTGCCATCCCACAAAAGGCGACGCCTATTCCAGTCTGATCAGCCGCATCCGAATGCATTTGCCGGCGGAGGTGCGACCTCATCTGGTGAACCGCCTCGACCGCGAAACCAGCGGCCTTGTGCTGGTGGCCAAAACGGACGCAGCCGCGCGGGCGTTGCGAAAAATCTGGGAAACGCGCGCCGTGCAAAAAGAGTATCTCGCCATTGTCCACAGGCACGTCAAGGCGGCGAACGGGTTGATCGATGAACCGCTCGGCAAGGACGAGTTGAGCCCGGTTGCCATCAAAGATTGCGTGCGGCCCGATGGCGCGGCGGCGCAAACCGGGTTTCAAGTGGAGCGCCGGTTCCGCCGCGCAGAGGGCGATTTCACCTTGCTGCGCGTGCAGCCGTTGACCGGGCGCAAACATCAAATCCGCATTCACCTTGCGCATTATGGGCATTCCATTGTGGGTGACAAACTTTACGGCGGCGACGTCGATTTGTACCTCGCCCTCGTAGAAGAGCGGCTGACCGCGGAGCAACGGCAGCGATTGATCCTGTGGTGCCACGCGCTGCACGCGGCGGAGGTGCGCTTCCACTGGCGGGGTCAGGAGCAGGTTTTTCGCGCCCCGCCCGAACCGTGGTTTACCGATTTTTTGAATTCGGAAAGCGGGAAAACTAGAAGGGAAACAGCTTGAGCCTGGCAAAAGCAGTCGGAACCGCAAATTACCCAGAGGGGCAGAGCCTCAACCGAACAAGACTGGATCTTACCGCAGAGGACGCGGAGGCTTTCGCAAAGGACGCAAAGTCATTTATTTACTCTGCGCACCTCTGCGAAAACCTCCGCGTCCTCTGCGGTGAAATGGGGCGGATCCTGGCGCGGTGGAATTTCGTTTCGGCGCGCCGGCCTTCCTGATTAAATCAGCCCGTGTTTGTGATTCCCGAAACGATGCCGGCCGTGGTGTACCGCGGTGTCAATGATCTGCGCCTCGAAACGGTGCCGGTGCCGCGCATCCGACGGAATGAATTGCTCGTGAAGGTCGCGGCCTGCGGGGTCTGTCCCACCGACATCAAGAAAATCCATTATGGCACCGTGCCTCCGCCGCGCATTTTCGGACACGAAACTGCCGGCACGATTGTGCGCCGCGGTGCGCTTGTGCGGGGGTTTGACGTGGGTGACCACGTGGCGTTGCATCATCACATTCCGTGCCTGGACTGCCACGCCTGCCGGCACCACGCATTCGCGCAGTGCGAGGGCTACAAACGCACCGGCATCACCGCTGGGTTCGAACCCGCGGGTGGGGGTTACGCCGAGTACGTCCGCGTCATGCCGTTCTGTTTGCCGGGGGTCGTGAAGATTCCCGCGCGTAATACATTCGTCGAAGGCGCCATGCTCGAACCGGTCAACACCGTGCTCAAGGCCATCGGGCGGCTCGCGTTGTTGCGCGGGGATTCCGTCCTCGTGGCGGGACAGGGGCCGATCGGCCTCATGTTCACGCGCCTGCTGGCCTTGCGGGGCATGAACGTGGTGGCCACCGATTTGTTCGCCAACCGTCTGGCGCTGGCGCGGGAACTGGGTGCGCGCCACACGCTTCCCGGCGACGCGCCAGATTTCCTGGAACGGGTGCGGCGCATCACCGTGCGGCGCGGCCTGGATGCCGCCATCGTGGCAACGCCTTCCGACGCGGTTATCCGCCAGGCACAGGAGGCGATCCGTGGCGCCGGCAAGGTGCTCCTCTTCGCGCACACCAAACGCGGGGCCTTGACCGAATTGGATCTCTCCCGGATTTGCGTCGATGAAAAGGATTTGATCGGCAGTTATTCCGCTGATGTGACTTTGCAAAAGGCGGTGGCGCGGCTGGTTTTCCGCCGCCAGCTCGACGTGCGCCGGTTGATCACCAATGAGTTTCCGTTGGCGCGAACCGCCGAGGCCATCGCCCTCGCGGCCCGCCCCACGCCGGAATCCTTGAAAGTGATGGTTACTTCGGATGGTGAAGCTTGAGTTCCAACAGGATTTTATTGGCCAGTCCGCGAGTGATATTTTGTGGAATTTCCGCGTGAGCCGGATTCGATTCCTTCGGTTGCGGCTCGACGGTCAATTCGACGACGGGTTTTCGTGCTCTGCCGATTTCCTGCAAGCGACCTACGTTGATTTCTGCTATCAACTTCAACAACCGCTCCGGCGGCTTCTGGACATACTGCCGGAACAAATCCCAATGGTCGTCCAAAGGCACCAGCGCAAGCCGGCTAACGGAAATGTTTTCCCCGACAAAGAGGCTGGGAGAAATACGCTCACCATCCCACTTGTCGGTGCAGACAGCGCGGACGATGTCCTCAGTGGGCGCGAGTGGCATGGTTACGCTGCCAACCGCCGGGACAACTGTGCCAGCCCGTCAAACGGCACTACGCCTTCCTCGTCGGTTGCCGCTTCGAAGAATTCCGCGCCCGTTCCAGTGAACTCCACCTGCACTGATTTGCCATTGCGGTCCTCCCACACAAGCTCGATGCCGCCCCGGTCCGTGAGGAATACGCTGGGACAGCTTTTGCCGGCTGGAAAATTGGCTTCCTCAACGAAACGGAAAAATGCATCTAGCGCCTTGGGCGAGAGGACAAGCCCATTTTCGCCCCAACCAGAAGCGTAGTAGTCTCGGAAGTGATACACCCGCCCCCAACCCTTCGCGCCGAGTTTGCGGAGCAGCAGTTCTTCGCGTGCCCACTCATCCGGCGCGGCGCGGCGGATGGTTGACACCGATACAGACTCCCGGAGCCCCTCAGCCAAAGTGTATGCTGGGGATTGATTTGGAAGAGTGAGCGTCATGGTCCGTAACTGGGGTTCAACTTACGCAGCAGTTCTGGTTTAATCAAGCCAAAGAACAGGCCCTTGATCGCGTGGTGTGCCTCGGCGAAGCGATCCAGGCCATTCCCAAACAACTCCGCATCCAACGGCCCAAACCATGTATCAACATCCAGGACGCTTCCCGATTTCGGGCCTTCCTTGGTTTCAACAATCGCACCATTGGACACTTGCAACCGGATGGAGAGCGAGCCGAGCCGCAAAATCGTGGTTATGTCAGTTTGTGTTCCCCGCAACGGTTGCTCGTTGATTTGGAGCCCCAGCTCCAACTCGTTGAAAACGTCACCGCCGAAGAAATCGATATAACGCGCGCCCAATCGTTCGGTCTCGCCGACAAATCCAGCCGCCTTTACCCGTTCCACCAGCCACCTAAGTTCCTGCTCGATTGCTGACCAACCCGGATAAGCGTTTGATTTCGTCACGAGACTCACCACGCGTGGGCCAAGCTGGATGAGGAAGTCGTCACTCAGAAATTGCATTAGCGGCAGATTCATGAGGGCAGGATTTTGCCGCCGGAGATCCTCCGGCACCTGGGCAATCGGCAGGGTTTTTTGTTCGGGATACTTTTCCCGAATCTGTGCGAACAGCAGCCCCGGCATTGTTGCCCACGGTTGCGGGCTGACGAAACGCGCCTCAAAGATCGCCTCGACGATCGGGCATGGGTCAATGCGGATGGGCAGGCGCTCAGGAATATGAATTGGAAAGGCATCGCTCATCTTCGGCAATCTCGTCGGTTGGACAATAGTTTCAAGCTTTTCGTTCATGCGGAAAGGATTTGGTGGAGGGTGGCGTCGAGGAGGTGGCTGGCGGTGGTTTGGGCGGCGTTGAGCCGGGCTTCCAGCGCGTCGCACCAGCGCAGCAACTCGTCCACCTTCGCCACAATCCGCTGTTGTTCGGCCAGCGGGGGAAGTGGAAACTTGAGGCGTGCAAGCGATTGACCGGTGAAATGAGGAATTCCTGCACCCGTGTAATACTGTTCAAGAATTCCGCTACCTGCATAGACCTTCATGCAGAAGGCGAAGAAGTGACTGTTAAGCTGCTTGCCGGGGCGAACTCGATGAAGCGCCTTTTGGAATATCATCCCTGTTTCGTCGCTTTCCCAAACAGCGGTTCGTCCAATTCCATGTCCGCCTTCGCAAATTAAGACATCACCACGCCGCAGCTCGTAATTCTCAAGCTCGTCGTCTTCGAGCCTCAACTCCTTGATTGATGAAAGCTCGAATCTGAACCAATGGACGTTTGTGTTGCGCAGGTATGGGCGCGAAGTGCCTCGGTTCTTTTGATGATCGAGCATTTTTCCAAGTCGGTGGTCAGCGACTTCACTAACAGTAACGGAGCGCCAGTCCAGCGCCGGAGAACTCCCATTCGCACGAGAACCAGTTGGCACGAGCCGGCCTTGGACAGCGAGGGAGAGGATGGCTTCCCGAAAGAACATTGATGATTGATAAACTGACAAGATGAAGCGCGGCTGAATTCCGTCCCAGACTTCATTGGCTAAAAGTTTATTTCCAAAACAAATGTCCCGGTCTGTCTGCCCCATCTTTCTCCCCGCGCTTCCGCCTTCGGCACAAATCAAGATTGAGTGTTTATGCGCTACTTTGTAGTCGTCGTCACCAAGAGGCACTCGTAGACCGTTTTCATAAGCGAAGCCGTCGCGCCCGTAACCAACATCTTTCGTCGCAATAAACGGGAGGCCATCTTTCACCTTCGACAAATCATATTTTACACTTTCGCTTACGCTGTTCCCGTTAAAAACCTGTCCAGTATTGCCAAGTGCAATCCATTTCCAACTGGAAGGGATTTCGTAAGGCGCATTCTCAATTTGAGGCAGAGATGTTGCGGCCTTTATTTTTCTCTGCTTAACTAGCCGCTCCTTGTTTGCTGCAATCCGCTTCAACAATTCTTCAACGGGCGTGTCTTTTGGATTCTGTTCAACGAGTCGTCCACGAACCGCGAAGTCGAAAACAAATGTGCGTAGCTTCACGACCGCGTCCGGCGTTTCCGCCAGCGTGTCGAAGTTTTGGAGCAGTTGGGCGCGGTTCATGCGTCAGTTACTGCCCGCTTTCGGCGTTTTGATCCCGGCGTTGGCGAGTGATTTTATTTTCTTTTCCGTTTGCAGGGTCAGATAGTTTTCGCGGGTGACGACTTTGCGCCCGCTTTTGGCTTCCAGTTCGCGGCGGGCGTTGCCGGCCACCGTGCCGCCGGCGCGCGCGGCCTGTTTGTTTTTGGGAAAGCCCTGCGCGTCGCGCGTCCGCGCGATTTCGGTCGTGGAAGCCTCGCCGAGCATGGAGAAGATGAGTTCGAGGTCGCTCATGTGGTCACGGAGGTTCTCGCGCTTGAGTTTTTTGAATTCGGCGTATTGCGCGGGCGTGAGGCCGAAGGTGGCCTGGGAAATTTCGGCGGTGAGGATGGCGTAT
>JAYUBJ010000624.1:0-3484 GCA_043740915.1 Verrucomicrobiota bacterium | reverse complement strand
ACCAGTTTCACGCGCTGCGCTTCGCCGCCACTGAGCGTCGGACTGGTCTGCCCCAGTTTCAAATAATCCAGCCCGGTATCATGCAGGGCCTGGAGCGGTCGGCGGATGCGCGGAAAGGCCGAAAAATATTCCATTGCCTCCGCCACGCTCAAATCCAGCACTTGCGCGACATTTTTTCCATTGAGTTCGATGTCGAGCGTTTCGCGATTGAAACGCAGCCCGCCGCAACTTTCACAACGCACATAGGCCGGTGGAAGAAAATTCATTTCCAGCTTGATCGTGCCCGCACCTTCGCACCCCGGACAGCGCCCCGCCGCGCTGTTGAACGAAAACCGGCCCGGCGTGTAACCCCGCAACCGCGCCTCCGGAAGTTGTGCAAACAACCGTCGAATCTCGTCAAAGAAGCCGACATACGTCGCCGGAATGGACCGCGGCGTGCGGCCGATGGGGGCTTGGTCAACCTCGTGAACCGCCCCGATCATCTCGCCGCCCGACAACGCGCGCGATTGCGACTTTGACTTTGGGTTCCGGGATTGCAACCGGGTTTGCAGCGCCGGCCAAAGACATTCACGCACCAGGGTGCTCTTGCCCGACCCACTGACGCCGGTGACCACCACGAAACGCTGCAGCGGAAAACGAACGGTGAGGTTCTTCAGGTTGTGAGTCGTGGCGTGGTGCAGCGTCAGCCAGTTGTTTGTAGCAGCCGACCTGAGGAGGCTCAAATCTCCCATTTTTTGCGGGCCGCCACGGTCAAATGTCAGAGCCTCCTTACGTCGGCTCCTACTTTTCAAACAGGCTTTGACACCGGCTCCTATCGATCGCCGTATACCACGGCTGGGAAACGTCTTCTCCGCCCGGAGGCACTGGCCCGTGATGGAATCCGTGTGACGCATCAACTCCGTCAAAGTTCCCGCCGCCACGACCTCCCCGCCACGCACACCAGCCCCCGGGCCGAGGTCAATGATGTAGTCGGCGCGGCGCATGGTTTCCTCGTCGTGCTCCACCACCACGAGCGAATTGCCGCGCGACTTCAGGGTGTCCAGCGCGGCGAGCAACTGCTCGTTGTCGCGCGCGTGCAGGCCGATGGTCGGCTCGTCGAGCACGTACAACACGCCGCTGAGGTTCGAACCCAGTTGCGCCGACAGACGGATACGCTGCGCCTCGCCGCCGGAAAGCGTGGTCACCGCGCGACCCAACTGGAGGTAGCCGAGGCCAACCTCGATAAGAAATTTTAAACGCTCGCGAATTTCCGGCAGAATGTCGCGCGCCACCTCCCCCGCGCGACCCGTGAATTTGAGTCTGTGGAACAGCGCGGCGGCCTCGATCACGGAAGCCCGGGCGAAAGCGTCCACGGTCGGAGCGCCGATCTCCGGATCGGCAGGTTGCGCGGACTTGCGCTTTCGTGCCGACCCGGCGTTCGGCGCTACCAAGTCCAGCCGCACCGCCCGGGCAACCGGATTCAACCTTGCCCCGTGGCATTCCGGGCAAAGCTCGCGCTTCCCTTCCTGCCAACCGAACCAGGATTCCTCGATGGCATCCGCGCGCGCCCCACGATCGACGTCCGGCAGGTAGAACAATTCCCCGAAGCCGCGGCACTGGGGACACCAGCCCTGCGCGGAATTGTAACTGAACATTTTGGGGTCGAGTGCGGCAAACGAGCGCCCGCACTGCGGACACGCGCGCTCGGTCGAATGAATCGAAACCCGGCCGTGATTATCCAGCGCCAGCAGGTTGCCGTGGCCGAGCTTCAGCGTCTCATCGATCAACTGCTGGGCTGGTTTTGCCGGGGGCGAATTGCGGCGGGACTTTTTCTCCAGTACACCCGTGACGATTTCAACGTCATGTTCGTGAAAACGATCCAGCCGGAACTTCTCGCGCGTGGAAAAAATCTTTCCATCCGCCCGCAGTTCAGCGTACCCGTGCTGGGCGGCCCATTCGGCCACTTCGGTGTGGAATCCCTTGCGATTTTTCACCACCGGCGCGAGCAACAGCAGGTCGCCACGTGACCGCAGCTCGGCCTGGAGCCGTTGACCCAGTTGATCACGGGTTTGCGCCTCCACGGGCACCTGGCAGTCCGGACAGAACTGCGTGCCCAAGCGCGCAAACAGCAGCCGGACAAAATGGTGGATTTCCGTGACCGTGGCGACCGTGCTCTTGCCGCCCCCACGCGAGTTGCGCTGCTCGATGCTGACCGTCGGCGGAAGTCCGGTGATCAAATCGACATCCGGCCGCGCGAGTTGCTCCACGAATTGGCGGGCGTAGGCGCTCATCGCATCGAGAAACCGGCGTTGTCCCTCGGCAAACAGCAGATCAAACGCCAGGGTGCTCTTGCCCGATCCGCTGACGCCGGTGATGACCACGAATTTCCCGCGGGGGATCGTACAGGACAGATTTTTCAGGTTGTGCTCGCGCGCGCCGTGGATGGCGATGACATCGGCACTCGCGGCGGCAATATCTGGGGCGGGAGATCTCACGCGTTTTTTGGTTTCAATTTGGCGGCAACGATCCGCCTCTGCGAACCGGCTGACAAGATTTTTGAGTCGGAATTTGCAGTTGAAGCGCCTGGCAGATGGGCGGCTCAAGCGTAGGACAGGCGTCGCGCCTGTCTCCCTCTACCAGAACGTTGGAGGCCGTTTGGGGCGGTGTTGGGTTGCAGTCAACGGTTCACAAAATCAGTGTTCTTTAAAGTTGGAGACCGGCGCGACGCCGGTCCTACGCTGCGAGGATTCTCTATTGTGCTGGCCACTCCTTGGGTTTATTGTGCAGCTAGAACTGCGAAACCAAACAAAACCTTGTGATGCATCATGATTAAAGTATCAGGAAAAGGTTCCGTCACCACATGTGACGGCGTCACGCGCCGGGACTTTTTGGAGGTCGGCGCCCTCGGGGCCATCGGCCTCAGCTTGTCGAAACTCGCCGCGCTCCAAGCCATGGGTGCCGTCAGCAAGGGTAACGACGAAAAGTCCGTCATCATGATTTTCAACCTGGGCGCGCCCAGCCAGCTGGACACCTGGGACCTGAAGCCCGACGCGCCCAGCGAAATCCGCGGCCCCTTCAAGGCGATTCGCACGAATAATCCCGACATCCAAATCTCCGAGATTTTTCCTTTGCACGCCAAACATGCGGACAAATTTTCCCTGGTCCGCAGTTGTTACCACACGGCGGCGGCGGTGCACGACACCGGCCACCAGATGATGCAAACCGGGCGATTGTTCAGCGGCGGTGTCAACACACCCCACGCCGGCTGCGCGCTCGAGTTTCTCAAAGGCCGCCGCACCGAGCTGCCCGCCAATGTGATTTTGCCCGAGCCGATGGGGCCGACGGGCGGAAATTTGCCGCACGGCCAAGAGGCGGGTTTTCTCGGCAAGGCTTACGACCCATTCGCGCTCATGGCCGATCCGTCGCAGAAGGATTTCAAGGTGCCTGATTTGTTGCCGCCCAAAGAAATTGGCGAGGCGCGGTTGCAACGGCGGCGCGACCTGCG
>JAYUBJ010000623.1:0-11202 GCA_043740915.1 Verrucomicrobiota bacterium | reverse complement strand
ATCAATTTAAAAGCCGGACTCTTCCATGGCGAATGGAACTATGTCATTCGCCCCACTCCCTCCATTTGACTTGTAAATGTTATTTATTGACACGGCCTAAGCAGCATAGACTGGAACGGAATGAATTACCTCAATAAACTCGTCAGTGAAGGACTTGTTGTTTTGCAGAGTCGTAAGTCGTCCGGCCATCCGTTTATTTATGACCAAGTGGATTCAATATCTTACCACAAATGGGTTTTGAACTGCGTGAGCTTTCTAGGCCCCGACGCTCCTGAACAAGTGGCGCAAATAAAGGCTGTCTATAAGGCAAACGTTGCTTTGCATCACCAAGCGGAACAAATATTTGCGATCCTGAGTTCCGCGGTGGAGTTCATTCAATCAAAGAAGGAACATCTCAGCCCGGATGTTGTGAAAGCCAAGTCTCCCATGGCCTTCTCACTGGAATTTCTGAACAATCGGTTGGTTGAAAAATGTTCGGACCACTTCTACGCGGCCAAATACGATGATTGCATCCTCAACGCGGCGAAGTTGGTTGAAGTAATGGTTCGGGAAGCAGCTAAACTTGAAGACACCGACTTTGGCGTTCAATTGATGCGAAAGGCGTTGAAGCCGGATGCGCCAATTATTAGATTCAGCAACGTGTCCGCTGAACAGGAGGCTGTAATGAACCTTTTTTGTGGGTTTATCGGGTACTTTAAGAACCCGCACAGCCATAAATTTATGAACGTTTCAGACCCACTAACAACATTCGAGATCCTTGGTGTGGCAAATCACCTTTGCAATATGCTTGCGAAAACCGTAACGACTTAAAGAGCATCGTTTTCTACTCGCTGACGCAAGATTGAACCAATCTCATGAATGGCAAAGACGATTTTGCCCTGGTGCGGAGGCCGACGGGCGCACTGGGAAAAACCGTGCCCGGCGCGAAGCGCATTTTGTCCGGCATGGTGGCAGATACGCTCGCGCTGGCGAGGGATGTTTCCCCAGAAGCGCTCGTGTTAAGAGGAAAACGCATCCAACGGCGCGAAGGAATGGCACCGGAAGACATTTTAGCGTTTGACCTGTTCCATCGTGCGGCTGTTGCAGGACATAGCGAGGCACAATTTCTCGTTTACGAATGCTATTTATACAGATATGGCGTTGAAAAAGATTTACCTAAAACCTTGGAATGGCTTCACAAATCCGCAGATTCCGGTTTCGTAAAAGCACAGAGCAGTCTCGGTTTTTTATACTGCGACCAGCAAAATCACATCGAAGCAGTCAAATGGTATCGAAAAGCAGCAGAGCAAGGCGACGCCTCTGCACAATGCAGCCTTGGATTCAGCTACTCTGAAGGTGAAGGTGTGTCGCAAGACTACGAGGAGGCTGCCAAATGGACTCGTAAAGCGGCTGAACAAGGAAATGCCAATGCTCAAAAAAACCTCGGTCTTTTCTACGATAGAGGAGATGGCGTTGCACAAAATGTTGCTGAAGCAGTCAGGTGGTATCAAAAAGCTGCCGAACAAGGCAATTCGGGTGCTCAAAACAATCTTGGGGCTTGCTATGCGGCAGGTCAAGGCGTTCCGCAGGACGACAACGAAGCGGCCAAGTGGTTTCGGAAAGCAGCAGATCAGGGTCTTGCTGAAGCGCAACACAGCCTTGCTCACTGCTATAAAAAGATAGTTCTAGCGTTCAGTGATTTCTTGCCTCCGGATACTGCACTAATTGGTGACTGTAGCCTGCTGCCATACCCCAAGAAGACCATTCATTATGCAATTGCTGCGGTTATGAATGACTACGAAACTAAACGGTGGGACACCACGAATCAAACCCTTCGCGAAGAATACAACAAGATGATCTCGAACTTAAGTTGGCTTCTTACGCGGCTTGTCCATGACTGGCAGGAAATTGAGCAAGAGGACAAGGATGCAGTCGCTAAACTCAACGGTTTCGACTCATTTCCCGACTGGGCATTACCATTAAAATTGAAATACCTTAATGACGAGCGAGCAAGAGATGAGGCCCTCGACATGGCAATCCAAGTAAAAAGTGATAAACTTGAACGTGAGAAGATTGGTGCTGATTCCTAAAATTCGATAATGCCAACCAATTCTGCCATCTACGCCAGTCCAGAGTTGGAGCAATTGCGTCAGCTTGTGGCGGGCGCGCGGTTGCATCTGGCGGAATTGGAAACCGATTACACCAAACAGAAATCGCGCATTGACGCGGTGCAAGCCATGTTGTTCCGGCTTTTGCGCGAGCACTATCAAAAACGCGACCAGCTACGACTGACGGTGGATTACCGGCGGCAGTTTTTGAATTTGCTCGCGCGTGATGACCAGCAAGAAGCGAATCAGGCCGAGGAAAGTTACGAGCGCTCCAAAACGCAAACGGACAAGGATTACGAAGAACTGGCGGCGGCGGCGGACAAGAAGAAACAGTTGACCGCCGAGCAGGAAGCTGAATTGTCGCGGCTCTGGAAAAAGTTGGTGAAGCTATATCATCCCGACCGTTTCGCCAACGAGCCGGAAAAAATGGAGACGTATCACAAGCTGACCACTGCCATCAATCAGGCGAAGGATAGCGGCGACATTGCAATATTGCGCGAAATCGCGGAAGACCCGCACGGATTCATTCTTCGCAAAGGCTGGGCGAATCTGGATTTCAAAGACGTGGAAGAACTGGTGCAATTGCGGCGTCTGCATGAAACGCTGCAAAAGGAAATCGCCGATGTCACCGAATCGCTGAAACAGCTGCGCGAAAGTCCCGACTACGAACTTTGCCAGCTTGCCGAGCAAAAACCTGGCGTGCTGGATGCACTCGTAGCGGAACGGGCAAAGCGGCTTGAAGTCGAAAATGCGGAGTTGGAAACGCTGGCTGAACGTCTTGCAAACGAGATTGAAGAATTGTCGGGATAGTCGGTGCAGATGACCGTTTAAGTCTCGCTGCTTCGGAGTTCGGAAAGGGGTCCTGGGTCAGTCCTAAACAATAACACGAAAGGACTGCGGAGTGTGAGCGGAAACTGTAGCACCACTGGTTGAGGCCGCGTAGATGCCATAGAGTCGGCATCTATGGCATCTACGACCGCGACCGAATCATCGAGGACTCTTGCTCCGGCGGGAATGGAAGCGGTGGATGTGCGGGAGATGCTGGGCACGGCCAGGTGAACACTGCCTAACCCGTTAAAGAACTGCTTTTTCGTAGGAGACGATCCGTCCTCCGTAGCAGTCCTACTGCGGAGGATGGAGGTGACGAGTCTCAAATCTCCTCGGTTTCTGAAGCGTAAGTTAGAGACTCCTCACGTCGTCACCCATTTTAACGCAAAGGGGTCCTAAACATTGACACAAATGGCTCTCATTCCGAAAAGTGTCATTAGTTTGGACCCCTTTTTAGAACCGGTTCACTCCGGCTGGTTCAGGACATAAGCGTGGCCGGGCTGGAATTCGGCGAGACGGCGGAGCAGCAAAGGAGCGAAGGGGCAAACGTGTTTCAATCGGTTGGATTTGGCACGCAGGACGATGATGGCGAAAGGCAGTTCCCGGATTTTATTCTGCTGCGGCAGGTTTTTGTCCATGGTCAGGAACACCTCGAACTTGCCGGATGCAGCGATGAGGCGAAGCAATTTGCCGTTGCTGATACTGGCCCAGCCCGCTTGCGGCACGGTTTTGACTACATGTCCGGGAAGTTCCCGCGCCAAATCCTTGGGCAGACATTCGTCGAGCAAGAGACGCATTTTTCAGACGGGCTGGAGGGATTTTTCCAGAATGGCGGAAGATTCTTCCAGATAAGCCACAGCCTGTTTGCGCGAAACGGTCGGAAACTGGTGGAGAAATTCATCCAGGGTGTCGCCGCCTTCGATGTAGTCAATCAACGAACGGACGGGGACGCGCGTTCCGGCAAAGCAAGGCGTGCCGCTCATGATTTCCGGGTCAATCTTCACGACGGAGCGTTTCTTCATGGCAACAATTAAACCCAGATTCCCCCCCCTGACAACTTTTAACGCCAGTTAGAGACTCCTCACGTCGTCACCTACTTTTTTAACGGGTTGGCTAAGCCCGTTTCTTCCACACGTAACGGAACATCAGCGTCCGCAACGCGGCGGTGAGGGGGATGGCCAGCATGCCGCCGAGCACGCCGCCGAGCAACGCCGTGCCGGTCATCACGGCGACGATGATGGTCAACGGGTGCAGCCCCACACGGTCGCCGATGATCTTGGGCGAATAGACAAAGCCTTCGAGAAACTGCACCACCGCGAAAATGCCGAGCACGATCAGCGGATGCCACCAGTCGCCGAAGTGCACGACCGCGAGCGCCACTGCCGGCACGAGGCTGACGGCGATGCCGAGGTAGGGGACGATGCCGAGCACTCCGGCGATGACGCCGAGGAGCACCGCGTATGGCAGGCCGAGGACGGAAAAGCTGATGGCCAGCAGGGTGCCGGAGCACATCGCCACGAGCACCTGGCCGCGGAAGAACACCACCAGGCAATCGTTGATCGACGTGAGCACAAAGACCAGTTCCTCCTTCGCGCGTGATTCATGCACCGGCAGGTAGTCGGTCCAACTTCCTTGAATGCCTTTTTTCTCGAGCAGGAAATAAAAGACATACACCGGCACCATGGCAAAGCCGATGAGCAGACCGGCCCACGAGGCGACCTTCGTCAATTGCTCGAAGGCCCAGGTGGAGAAGGTCGGCAGCGCGGACGCGAGCCATTTCTGGGCCGGTTCGCCAAGCTGGGTGTCCCACGCTTCCTTGGCTTTCATGCCGAGCTTGGAGGTCGCGAGCAGGTCGCTCAATTTCACGCGCAATTGTTCCGAGAACTCCGGGGCCTTCTCCACCAGCGTGCTCGTCTCCGTGATGAGCCGGGGTACGACGGTGGCCAGCAACATCAGCACGAGCATCACCGCGA
The DNA here is from genome assembly GCA_043740915.1 of Verrucomicrobiota bacterium. Taxonomy (GTDB): domain Bacteria; phylum Verrucomicrobiota; class Verrucomicrobiia; order Limisphaerales; family JAYTXL01; genus JAYTXL01. Next base: position 6,314 of record JAYUBJ010000623.1, on the reverse strand, counting down.
GGAAGAACACCATCAGGATGGCGCGGGTGCGGGGGATGTTCAGGCGCTGGAAAAAGTCCACGACCGGATCGAGCAGATAGGCGAGGATGCCCGCCACCGCGAGCGGCAGCAGCACGGGCGAAAGCTTGTCGATGACCCAGCCGAAGCCCCAGCAGAAGACGCCCGCCAGGGCGAGCAACACGGCCACGGCCATCGCGGTAAGGGAAAACCAAAGCACGCGGGCCTGTTTTTCAGTGGGGGCAGGAAAGGGCACGGGAAGAATTAAGAAAGCAGAATGGGGAAGGCAGGATATTCAAGCGTCCACGCGGGCGACGGTTCAGGCTTCATTCTTAAGTCCACCGCCTGCATGCGTTCAGCCTTGGCCCAGCTTCTTTGATTTTTCCGCCGCCGCGCGGACGGCGTTCATCAAGGCGGCGCGCACGCCGGCTTTTTCCAGCTCGTGAAGGCCCTCGATCGTCGTGCCGCCCGGGCTGGTCACCATATCTTTGAGCACACCGGGATGCTGGCCGGTTTCCAACACCATCTTGGCCGCGCCGAACAAGGTTTGCGCGGCGAGCTGCGTCGCCACGTCGCGGGGGAGGCCCGCCGCCACGCCGCCGTCGCTTAACGCCTCGATCATGAGGTACCCGTACGCCGGCCCGCTGCCGCTCAGGCCAGTCACGGCGTCGAGCAACGCCTCCTTCACGGCAAAAGCCAGGCCCACCGCCGAAAAAAGTTTTTGCGCGAGCGTGCCGTCTTCCGCGGTGGCAGCCTTGCCGAGGGTGTACGCCGTGGCGGACGCACCGACGAGCGCGGGCGTGTTCGGCATGACGCGGATCAACCGCGCGGTGGGGGCCAGACCGCCTTCCAATTTCGCGAGCGGGACGCCGGCGGCGATGGAAATGAGCAGGTGATGCTCGGTGAAGTCCATCCGGATTTGCTTCAAAACAGCCGCCACCTGGTCGGGCTTGACGGCGAGGATCAGCACGTTGGCAAAGGCCAGGACCTCACGGCTCGACTCGGTGGCCTTCGCCTTGGTGGCCCAGGTGAAAGCCGTGCGCGCGCCTTCGTAAATGTCGCTGGCGATGAGTTGGTCGGGCTTGACCAGTTTGGCGTTGAGGAAGCCTTTCGCCAGCGCCGTGGTCATCTTGCCCGCGCCGAGAAAGCCAATGGTGAGTTTGGCCGACATGCCCGGTTTGTAGCAGGTCAAAGTCGGAAGCGAAAGAGGAAACCGAGCGGGCTGGCCGCGGCGGGTGTGACTAAAAGTGGGCGGAGCAGGCAGGTGAATCAGAAGGCGCTTTCAACGTTCAAGAACTTGGGTGCAACCGCAACGCTTTCCCCTCACCCCGATCCTCTCCCAAGGAGAGGGGGACGTTGATCCCGTCGCCCGGCCAATATGTGCGTGGGTTCGCGCACCGACGCGGCGAGCGTGGCTCCCTCTCCCCTCGGGCTGGGCGTTACCCATATCTTCGCAGTCAACAAGCCGATCAGGTGTGCTTGGTACGTAAACGGTTTGTAGGTGTTTACCGTTGGGTGCCCGCGTCGGGGTGCGCGCCAATAGCTTCATCCCAAACTTTGTCGCATAGGTGACAAAGTTTGGGATGCGGCATTTGCGTTGGGGCGGGCGCCCTCGCCCAGGCGGCAGGTCCGGAAGGAAACGGCTCACCGCACGCCTTTGGCTCACAACGGCGCGTGCCTGGGTGCGCAAAACCACGCCGCCATAATATCTCTGGAAGATGTGGGTAATGCTCAACCCCTTGGAAGAGGGCTGGGGGGTGAGGGGAAGGCATCGCGTTAGCACCCAGACACTGGAATTCCCAAAGGATTCTCTGATTCGCTTCCCTGCTTCGCCCGCTCTTAATCACCCCCCGGCGCCACTCCGCCACCGCCGGCCAAAAAAATGTTGGGCATTTTCCATGGTTTGCCTATGCTGACCCCAACAGTCATTGACTCCCTTTATGAAACGTATTCTGCCCCTGTTGCTCACGTTGATGGTCGGCCTGCCGGCGGCGCGCGCCGCCGAACCGCTCCGCGTCTTCCTTAGATGCGGCCCCAAGACCCACGGCCCCGGACAACATGACGGTCCGCGCTTTCTCAAAGAATGGACACCGCTGCTCACCGCGCGCGGCTGCAAGGTGGATGGAGCCATCGGTTTTCCCACCGCCGAGCAGTTGGAAAAAACCGACGTGATGGTCATGTACGCGGCCGAGGGCGGCGACATCAAGCCGCCGGACCGCGCGAACCTCGATAAATTCCTAAAGCGCGGCGGCGGCCTCGTGCTCCTCCATGACTCCGTTTGCGGCAACGACGCGCCGTGGTTCAAAAACATCGTCGGCGGCGCCTGGGAGCACGGCCACTCGAAATGGTACGAGGGTGAAATGAATTTTTATTACATGGACACCGGCCACGCGATCACCGCGGGCTGCTCGAACTTCGACCTGGACGACGAGATGTATTACGACCTGCACATGATGCCCGAAGCGCACGTTCTCGCCGCCACCTACACCCCGAACAAGCCGAGTGGCCGGGACGGCCCAGGCGGCCAGCCGTCGGTTTATGACATCCAGGCGCAGATGTGGACGTACGAGAAGGACAACTACCGCGCGTTTGTCTCCATCCTCGGCCATCAGTTCAAGACGTTCGAACTGCCGCATGTCCGGGCGGTAATGCTGCGGGGCATCGCGTGGGCCGGCAAGCGGTCGAACGTGGACGAGTTGTGCAAACCGGAGGAACTCGCGTCGTTGCGTTATCCCGAGGGCGGCCCGACCGCGCCGGAGAAGGCGGCGGCCAAACTGGAGTTGCATCCCGACTTTAAAATTTCACTCGTCGCCAGCGAACCGCTCATCAACAAGCCGATCAACATCAATTGGGATGCGGCGGGCCGTTTGTGGGTCGCGGAAACCCCGGAGTATCCCAATGGCCGCCGTGAACCCCGCGCGGAAATGAGGAGCGCGCCGTGGAAGGATTCCGGCTTCCGCGTCCGCCCGCCGACCAGCGACCGGCCGGCCATCGACCGCATTTCCATTCTCACCGACACGGACGGCGACGGGCGGATGGACAAGAAGGTGATTTTTTATGAGGGCCTGGAACTGGTGACCGGTTTTGTTTTTCACAAGGACGGCGTGATTGTCGTGCAGGCGCCGGACATTCTCTGGATTCGCGACACCGATGGCGATGGCAAGGCCGACAAGGTGGAGAAACTTTACACCGGCCTGGGCAACGGTGACACGCACGCGGTCATGAACAATCCGCGCTGGGGTTACGACGGCTGGATTTACGCGACGCACGGTTACAGCGCCAGCGCGCACGTCTATAATGGCGACAAATCGAAGGACTTCGGCGGCATCGGCTCCGGGGTGGTGCGTTTCAAGCCGGACGGCAGCGCCATCGAGCAGTATTCCTCGAAGGGTGGCAATACGTGGGGGCTCGACTTCGGTCCGGACAACGAATTATTTTACACCCAACCGACGAGTGGTGACCTCGTGATGCACGTGGTGTTGAGCGAAAACCAGCTCGCGCGCGGTCGCGTGGGCAACACCACCAGCTTCAAGCCGATGATCCGCGCCGCCAAGGTGTTTCCGCTCCTCACTTACAACCAGCAGGCGTATGTGCAGATCGACTGGGTCGGCTCGTTCACGGCGGCGGCGGGCTGCGCGATTTACAGTGGCGGCACCTGGCCTGCGGAGTGGAATTACAGCTACTTCACGACCGAACCCACCGTCAACCTCGTCCACCACGAGGTGATGGTGCATGAGGGCGTGAGCTTCGAGCCGCACAAGACGCGCGAGCCGGAATTCATCGGCGGGCGCGACAAATGGTTCCGGCCCATCGAAACGCGCATCGGCCCCGATGGCGCGCTGTACATCCTCGATTTCTACAACCAGGCCGTGGCACACAACGACACGCGCGGCACCATCCACGGCCCGGCCAACGCCGCGCTGCGCCCCGACCGCGATCATTACTTCGGTCGCATCTGGCGGGTGGACCACAAAGAGGCGAAGAAAATTGCCGTACCGAATTTGACGAAGGCTTCCCCGGCGGAATTGGTGAAAGCGCTGGAGCATCCGAACCGCCATGTGCGCATGACCGCGCAGCGTTTGTTGACCGAAGCAACGGGTAACTAACACTCAAATCTTTTTGGCCCGAATTATGAAACTGAAATCCTCTTTTGCCCTGCTCACCGCGCTGCTCACGCTCACGGCCCGCGCCGCCCAACCGCTCGCGCCCGCTGACCTCAAGGCGCTCGAATCCCTCGTGTTGAATGCCGCCAAGCCGGCCGAGTCCCGCGTGGCCGCGCTGTGGACCCTCGAAAAAACCGGCAAGCTCACGGCGGATACGCTGACCAAACTCATCGGTGATGCCAGCCCCGCCGTCCGCAAGAATGCCTTGAAGCTCGTCAGTTCGCTGCGCGCGGAGGCCGACGCCAATCTGGTAAGCGTCATCACGGGCCAGTTGTCCGATCCGCAGACGCGCGTCGAGGCGATTCTGGCGCTCGGCAAGGCCGCGCCGAACGCCACCAAGCCATTGGTGGACATTTATTCGGATCTGAATGATCCCTGGTCGCAATCCGCCGTGGTCGGCGTGCTGGCCGGCAATCCGGCCCGCGCCATTGCCGACGCAATGGGCGCCACGAACCCGGACGCGCTCAAGCCGCTCATCGAGCAATTGAGCCAGCAAATCGGCAGCCGCCCCGATGCAGCGCCGGAAGCGGCCCGGCTGATTACAAGTTTGGGCCAGGTGAAAAGCGGCGATGCGCTGAAGCAAGTGGCGCTGGAAAATCTTAGCCGCAGCTTGCGACCCGAGGCCGCGCCCGCGTGGAGTGCTGGTTTGGAAAAGGCCTTCCGCAGTTTGCTCGCGTCGCCGAATCCCGGTGTGCCCGCCGCGGCATTGCCGCTCATCGCCCGCTGGGACAAGGGCGGCACCATGGCGGCTGATTTGAAGGCACAACTGGCGCAGCTCACCGCGCGGTTGAACGACGCCGCCCAGCCGGACGACGTGCGCGTGCAGGTGGTCTCGAGCCTGCTCGGCGTCCGCCAGATGAACCCGGAAATCTTGCCGTCGGTGGTAAAGATTCTCGGTTCGTCCGCGTCGCCGACCTTGCAAAAGCGCATCATCACCGCGCTCGGCACCACGGCGGACGCCGCCGCCGGTCCGCTGTTTGTCGAAGCCTGGCTGCGGCTAACGCCGGAGCTGCAGGAGAATATGTTCGGCCAGATCGTCAAGCGGAGCGACTGGTCGCTCGCGCTCGTCGAGGCCCTCAAGTCCGGCAAGATCACGCTCACCACGCTCGGCCCCGCCAGTGTCTATCGCCTGCGGACCCACGGCGACGGAGCGGTGGCCCGTCGCGCGAACACGGTCATCGACGAATTGCGCGGCCCGGAGGTGAAGGAGAAGAACGCGCTGATTGCCAAGTTCACGCCCGAAGTCGAGAAGCCCGGCGACGCGGTGAAGGGCAAGGCGCTGTTCACGTTGAACTGCGCGATCTGCCACAAATTTAACGGCGAAGGCAAGGAAGTCGGCCCCGAACTCACCGGCATGGGCGCGCATGGCCCAGCGGAGTTGCTAGTCTCCGTGCTCGACCCGAACCGCGAAGTGGATCCGAGTTTTGTTGCGTGGAGCCTCGAGACGAAGGATGGCGAGTCCATCGACGGCGTGATTGCCAGCGAGAACAAGAGCGTGATCACGCTCCGCAACGCTTCCGGCGAGTTTGCGGTGAAGACCGCTGACATCAAGCAGCGCCGCAACACCGGCCGCTCGCAGATGCCGGAGGGCTTCGAGGCGCTCGGCGCGGAAGGGTTGCGCGACATCCTCGCGTTCGTGTGCGGCGCGGACGCGAAGTACCGCTTCGTGGATCTGCGCAGCGCCTTCACCGCCAACAGCACCAAGGGAATTTATGCGAGTCTCGAACTCACGGGTGGAATGTTGGACTTCAAAAAATTCGGACTGGTCAAGGCGGGCGACGTGCCGTTCGAGATCCTGCATCCCAACAAGACGGTCAATGGCAACAACCTGATCGTGTTGAAAGGCGGCGACGGGATCTCGCTGAATAATCCCCAGAAGGTCGAGGTCAACCACGTCAATTTGAAAGCCAACCGGATCCATGTGCTCGGTGCCGTTGGCGGATGGGCGTGGCCGTTCGGCGGCGATGAAACCAAGGGATTGCCGGTCACGAAACTCACCGTCACCCATACCGACGGACAGGTCGAGTCTTGGACCCTGCTCAATGGCGTCCATGTCGTGGACTACATCAACGACCAGCCGGAGTGTCCCGGTTCAGTGCAAGTTCCCGGACTGCTCAATCACGGGGCGCAGGTGCGCACGTTCAGCCGCGTGAT
>JAYUBJ010000622.1:0-3486 GCA_043740915.1 Verrucomicrobiota bacterium | reverse complement strand
CACGCCGCGCACGGTATCGAGATGCTTCGCGGCGCGGCCCAATTTTTCGCGCAAGCGCCGCATGTGCGTGTCCACCGTGCGGGTGTCGATGAGCGTGTCGTATTCCCAGACATCCTTCAGGAGTTGTTCGCGTGACTGCACCCGCCCACGTCGTTTCGCGAGCAGGACGAGCAGCTTGAATTCCGTGGCGGTCAACTCGAGCCGCTTGCCGACCACAGTCACGAGATGGCGCGGGATATCGATGACCAGTTCACCAAACACGAACCGCTCTGCTTGGGATTCCGGCGTCTGGCCGCGCCGCAGCAGGCCTTTTACCCGGAGCACCAGTTCACGCGGACTGAACGGCTTGGTGACATAGTCGTCCGCGCCCAGTTCCAACCCGACCACCCGATCGATCTCGGCGGCCTTGGCCGTGAGCATGATGATGGGGATCGTGGCCGTGTTGGGATCGCGGCGCAGGAGTTTGCACGCCGTCAAGCCGTCCACTTCCGGCAACATCACGTCGAGGAGAATCAAGTCCGGCAGCGTCGCGCGCGCCTTGCGCAACGCCTCCGCGCCATCCGCCGCCGTGACGACTTCAAAACCCGCGCCGCGCAGATTGAACTCGATGAGTTCAACGGCGTCCGGTTCGTCATCGACGACTAGTATTTTTGCCATGGCGGCCTTTGCATAGCATGGCGGCGGCCGGACAGCAACGACGCGACGGTGACGAACAGGTTACGGTTGGGTGACAAGCGCCCCGTCGCGCAGGCCGGCGGCGTATGCCTCGAAAACACGCCGGATTTCATCGCGCACCCGGCGGAAGACTTGCAATTGTTGCTCCGCATCGCCCCCGGCTTTGGCGGGATCATCGACCCCCCAATGGTGGCGGTTCACCTGTCCGGGAAAAACCGGGCAGGCTTGATCGGCATTTCCGCAGACCGTGATGACCGTGGTGATCTGACGGTTGAGAAATTCGTTCAAATGCTTCGAGCGATGCTGCGAAATATCGAGGCCGATTTCCGTCATGACTTTGATGGCGAGTGGATGCACGTGCCCGGCGGGTTTGGATCCGGCGCTCTGTACGTCGATCAAGTCACCCGCCGCTGCGCGGAGAATTCCTTCCGCGAGATGGCTGCGGCAGGAGTTGCCGGTGCATAGGATCAGGACGATGGGTTTGGCACCCTCACTCATGCGGCAATCTCATTAGCACCCGTAGCGCAACAACAGCCTTCCGCCTGCACGCAGCGACAGGCCACGACCGCCAGTAGCGCACCCAGCACGGGCGCGGACAGGTAAATCCAAAAATGTTCCAAATGCCCGGACACCAGCGCGGGTGCGAGCGATCGCGCGGGGTTCATTGAAGCGCCGCAGATGGGCCCGGCAAACAAAGCGCCGAGCGCGATGACCGAGCCGACTGCGATGCCGGCAGTGATCCCTTTTTCCTGCGCGCCGATGGAGACGTTCAGGATCACGAACATCAGCAGCGCCGTCAGGATGGTTTCCAACACGAAGGATTGCAGCCCGGTGCCTGCCGGCAGCGTGGCACCGAGCGTGACGTTCGCCGGGAACAGCAATCGCAATATGCCGCTGGCGAGCAGCGCACCCGCGCACTGGCTGGCAGCGTATGGCAAGACTTCGCGGGGGGCGAACCGGCGCGCGGCCCAAAAACCCAACGTGACCGCCGGGTTCAAGTGCGCGCCCGAGATGTCGCCGACGGTGTAAATCATCGCCAGCACGACGAGGCCGAACGTGAGGGCGATGCCGACATGCGTGACCGCGCCGTGGGTCACGTCGTTGATGACGATGGCACCCGTGCCGGCGAAGACCAGCGCAAACGCGCCGAGGAATTCCGCCGCGAGTTTTTTCCGCAACATCCTGCAACGTTAGCGTCGGCGACTCTGCGGGACAAGTTACTTTCGCGTTAAGAGCCGGTCTGAAAAATGGGTGACACGGGCTACCCGCCCGTTTTCGGCGGCAACTTGCCGCCGAAAAGCCCGGCCAGTGGCCTGTTCCACCCAGCAATGGAATTTCACTCAGGTGATGCCCGGCGCCGCTGCCGGCTTTAACACTGGTTTCGTGGCATCCAGGCCGAGCGAAATAAAGCCGTAAGCGAACAGCGCACAGGCACAGACGATGAAGACATTGCGTTGGCCCGCCTCGGGATTGATCCCGGCCTCCCGCAGCAGGGGAATCGCGGCGGCAATCGCGGCGGCACCGAAGTTGCCCCACATGTTTCCCCAGCCGAACGCGGCAGCCGTGGCGCGACCGCCCACGTCTTGCATGAAGGCCCACGTCGCCGGATTGCCCAAGTCCACTGCGAACGACACCGCACAGCAGCAAGCCACGACGCCCCACGCGGAGTCCATGTTGACGCAGACAATGTAGGCGAACCCACCCAGGCATCCGCCGACGAACATTGGCAGCACGCGGCCGCGGCGCAGACCGAAGCGTCGCACGCACAGGTCCGCCAGCCATCCGCCGACCAACTGTCCCACCATGCCGAAGGCCAGGACGAACGTGACCATCCAGCCACCCAACACATCTTCGACGTGCTTCTCCTGCTTGAGATACTTGGGCAGCCACGTGATGAGGAAAGCCCAGCCGACGTTCGTGCAGAACTGGCCGATGGCGTTAAGGCCGAGGTTCCGGTTGTTGCAGAACGTGCGAAACATCCCCAGGAATTCGCGCGGCGGGATGGGAGGTTCCACCGGCGGCCGGCCAATGTGCGCGCGTTCGGCTTCGTTGCAATCCGGATGTTCATCCGGGCGGTTCCGCACCACGCGCCAGTAGAGCACCGCGATGACGACGCCCAGCGCGCCATCAATCCACATGGGCCGGCGCCAGTGGCCGAGGGTCACGACCATCCAGGTGGTCAGGAACGGCGCCAGCGTGCCCCCGAGCCGGCCACCGAAGGCGACGAATGAACTGGCCCGCGCGCGCTGCTCGATCGGAATCCACCGCCGAATCACCGCGCCGCAGGCCGGATACGCCCCCGCTTCCGCCGCGCCGCACAACAGCCGCATCACCAGCAAGCCCGCAAACGTGGACATGAAACCCGTGAGGGCCGTGAAGATTGACCAGAGGACGATGTAACTGGTCAGCATGATGCGCGCGCCAAAGCGGTCGCTGGCCCAGCCGGAGGGAACTTGAAACAAGGCGTAGGCGAAAAAGAACGCGCTCAGGATAAAGCCAAGTTCGTGGTCCGCCAAGGGCACATCCTTGCTGAACGACGCGGACTTCACGATCTCGGCGACACACACGCGGTCGAGGTAGAGGATGAAAGCCATCAGCATGCTGACCGCGATGATGCGATGACGAATGCTGGTGGGAGCAGTAGCGGGCATGAGGGTATTAATTCAGGGGCGAATGCGCCCTCGATGCGTAGGACAGGCGTCGCGCCTGTCTCCAAAATAAAAAATCCTTCCACCTTCCGGCACAAACTTCTTAACCGGGAAACCACCGAAGTCGTACCGGTCGGATGATGTTAGAGACAGGCGCGACGCC